>NZ_VBVX01000219.1 GCF_005981925.1 Streptomyces albidochromogenes | reverse complement strand
GTCCTACCGGCCCCCGTCCGCCGCCCGTGCCCGGTTGGCGAGGATCCTGATCGAGATCAGCGCGATCACCGCGAGTCCGATGATGTAGGCGGACACCGCCATCGACGTCCCGGTCGCCTCCAGCAGCAGCACCATCATGAACGGCGCCAGCCCGCCGCCGAACACGGCCGCGATCTGGTACCCGAGGGACGCCCCCGTGTACCGCATCTCCGCCGTGAACAGCTCGGCGAACAGCGCCGCCTGCGGCCCGTACATGATGCTGAGGAAGCAGCTCGTGACGAACGTGCCGACGGCCAGCCACAGCAGCGACTTCGTGTCGATGAGCAGGAACAGCGGCACCGCCCACACCAGCAGCCCCACCGCCCCCAGCGCGTAGATCCGCAGCCGGCCGATCCGGTCCGAGAGCGCCGCCGAGGCGGGGATCAGGACCAGTTGCGTGAGGCTGACGCACAGCGACACGGTGAGGACGGCGCCGCGCTCCATGTCAAGCTCGCGGGTGGCGTAGTCGAGCACTCCGGTGATGATGATGTAGAACGTCGCGGTGTTGACCGCGAACGATCCGCCCGCCAGGAACACCGTGCCGAGGTGCTTGGTCAGGATGGTGCGCAGCGGTGAGCGCGGCGCCCCCTTCTCCTGCTCGGCCAGGGCCCGCTCGGCCTCGCGGAAGGCCGGTGTCTCCTCGACCCGCGTGTGGATGTACCACGCGAGGACGAGCACCAGGACGCCGACGAAGAACGGCACCCGCCAGCCCCACGATGCGAACGCGCTCTCGCTGGTCGCGGCGCCCGCGACGAGGAAGACCGTGTTCGCCGTGACGACGCCGATGGGCACCCCGAGCTGCACGAGGCTGCCGTACAGCCCCCGCTTGCCCTCGGGGGCGTACTCCGTGGCCATCAGCATCGCCCCGCCCCACTGGGCGCCGACGGCGATGCCCTGGACGACGCGGAGCAGGACGAGCAGCACGGGCGCCGCGATCCCGATGGTCTCGTACGTCGGCAGGAGCCCGATGCCGGTGGTGGCCACGCCCATGAGCGTCAGGGCGAGGACCAGCATCGGCTTGCGGCCGCGCTTGTCGCCGAGGTGCCCGGCGATGACCCCGCCGACGGGACGGGCGAGGAACCCGACGGCGAAGGTCGCGAAGGCGGCGAGCACGCCGGCCGACGAGCTGCCGGAGGGGAAGTACAGGTCGCCGAGGACCAGGGCCGCGGCGATGCCGAAGACGAAGTAGTCGTACCACTCGACGGCGGACGCGAGGGCGGCGGCGGTGGCCACCTTGCGGCGGTTGCGGTCGGCGGGAGGGGCTGCCGTGGGGTCCTTGAGCGGGGAAGATGCCGTGTCCATGCGCTGCACACTCCGGTGGGTGCGGGGACGGAGGAGGGGGTGGCGTCGAGATGTGCCGGACCGTACCGACCGGGCGGTACGGAGGTCAACGGGTTCGACGCCGGCACTTTTCTCCGCGCCCCGCCCCCGAACCGGAACCCGCGCGGGCAGCACGGCCACCCCGGCCGCACGGGCGGCCGGGGTGGCGGGGCGGGGGCGGCTAGAAGACGACCAGGGCGCGGCCGCCCTTCCCCGCGATCATGTTGTCGAAGGCGGCCGGAATGCCGTCCAGGCCGATCTGTTCGGTGACCATGCCGCCCAGGTCGAGACGGCCGGCCCTGATGTGCTCGGCCAGGACGGGCAGGTCGCGCGCCGGGTCGGAGTTCCCGTACACGCAGCCCGTCAGCGTACGGCCGAAGTGGAAGATCTCCAGGGCGTTGAAGGTGACCTGCTGGTCCTTGCCGCCGATGCCGACGACCGTGGTGCGCCCGCCCCGGCGGGTCGAGTCCCAGGCCGTCCGGATCGTGACGGCCCGGCCCACGCACTCGATGGCGACGTCCGCCCCCTGCCCGCCGGTGAGCTTGCGGATCTCCCGGGCCGTGGTGTCGGAGGCGATCAGGAAGTCGGTTGCCCCGGCGGCCCGCGCCAGCTCCTCCTTCTCCGGTGAGACGTCGACGGCGACGATCTGTCCGGCCCCGGCGATACGGGCCGACTGCAGGACGGCGAGACCGACCCCGCCGACGCCGAAGACCGCGACCGACTCCCCCGCGCGGACCCGCGCGCTGTGGTGGACGGCTCCGTACCCCGTGAGGATGGCGCAGCCGAGCAGCGCCGCGTCGACCAGCGGAATGCCGTCGGGGACCGGCAGGACGCAGTTGGCGGCGACGACCGTCTCCTCGGCGAACGCCGCGACGTTCAGGCCGGGGTGGAGGTCGGTGCCGCCGGCGGTACGGGCGTACACGTTCCCGGCGCCGGACAGGGCGTCGGCGCACAGCCACACCTCGCCGATGCCGCAGTGGTGGCAGGCGCCGCAGGAGGGCGCCCAGTTGAGGACGACGGGGTCGCCGGGAGCGATGTGCGTGACGCCCTCGCCCACCGAGACGACCGTGCCGGCCCCCTCGTGGCCGAGCACGGCCGGGACCGGCACACGCATGGTGCCGTTGGACAGGGAGAGGTCGGAGTGGCATACCCCGGCGGCGGCGAGACGGACTCTCACCTGGCCGGGGCCGGTGGCCGGAAGGTCGATGTCGGTGATCTCCAGGGGAGCACCGACGGCGGGCAGGACTGCGGCGCGGACCATGGTGGGGGTGCTCCCGGGGCTCAGAACTGGAGGGACTTGGTCTGGAGGTACTCGGACAGGCCGTGCGAGCCGAGTTCGCGGCCGACGCCCGACTGCTTGTAGCCGCCGAAGGGGGCCAGCGGGTTGAAGCGGCCGCCGTTGATGTCGACCTGCCCGGTGTCCATGCGGCGGGCGAAGGCCACGGCCTGGGCGTCGTCCGCCGCCCAGACCGCGCCCGCGAGCCCGTAGACGGTGCCGTTGGCGATGCGCAGCGCCTCGTCCTCGTCGGCGTACTTGAGGATCGACACGACCGGGCCGAAGATCTCCTCCTGCGCGATCGTCATCTCGGGGGTGACGTCCGCGAAGACGGTCGGCGCGACGTAGTAGCCGGTGCCGAGCGGGGCGTCGGGGCCGCCCGCCACGACGCGTGCGCCCTCCTCGACGCCCTTCTCGATGTAGCCGCGCACCCGCGCCTGTTGCTTGGCGTTGACCAGCGGGCCGACCCGGTCGCCGACGGTGTACTTCGCCACGGCGGCGGCCGCCGTCGCCACGGCCTCGTCGTACTGGTCCTCGTGGACCAGCATCCGGGTCCAGGCGCTGCACGTCTGACCGGAGTTGCCCATGACGTTGGCGACACCGACGTTGACGGCCTTCGCCAGGTCCGCGCCCGGCAGGATGACGTTGGCCGACTTGCCGCCCAGCTCCAGGGCGACGCGCTTGACGGCCGCGCCCGCCGTCGCGCCGATCCGCCTGCCGACGGCGGTGGAGCCGGTGAAGGACACGAGGTCGACGCCCTCGTGCTCGGCGAGCGCCTGGCCGGCGACCGGGCCGAGGCCGGTGACCAGATTGAAGACTCCGGCGGGGACGCCCGCCTCCTCGACGGCCTCGGCGAAGAGCTGAGCGGTCAGCGGGGTGTCCTCGGCGGGCTTGAGCACCACCGTGCAACCCGCCGCCAGGGCGGGCGCCACCTTGGCGACGATCTGGTGCAGCGGGTAGTTCCACGGTGTGATCGCGCCGACCACGCCGACCGGCTCCAGGAGCACGGTCGAGTTCCCGACCTTCTCCTCGAAGGAGTACGTCGCGGCCAGCTCGGCGTACGAACCGGCGACCAGGATCGGCACCCCCGCGTGCACCGCCTGCGAGAAGCCCAGCGGCGCGCCCAGCTCGGCGGTGACGGTCTCGGCGATCTCGTCCTTGCGGGCCACCAGCACGTCGCGCAGGGCGGCGATCCTGGCGGCGCGCTCGGCCGGAGCGGTCGCGGCCCAGCCGGGGAAGGCGTCGCGCGCGGCCCGTACCGCCGCGTCGACGTCCTCGGCGGTACCGGCCGGGACGTGGCCGATGACCTGCTCGTCGGCCGGGTTCACGACCGCGATCGTGTCCTGGCCGACGGCGGGCCGCCACTGGCCGCCGATGTACATCGCGTCATGGGCCTTCATCGCTGATCCTCCAGAGCTACCGGGCTGCCGTAGTGGTCCGCACCCCAAACTAGCGCTGTTAGTTTTTACGCGCCAGGGCCCAAGGTCCCCGCCGCCCGCGCCGGACCGCTCAGCCGCGCGCGAGCACGAGGAATGCCTCCCAGGCGCGGGAGGGGAGGGCGAGGACGGGACCGGCCTTGTCCTTGGAGTCGCGGACGTGGACGGTGTGGGGGGAGGCGGCGACCTCCAGGCAGTTGTCACCTTCCGTGCCGCTGTAGCTGGACTTGAACCACGCCCGTTCCGTGGTGCTCATAGCGCTCCTCTGATTCGCTCCAGCAGACCCATGGAGTTCAGTGGACTGAGGGCCTGTGAGCGGAGTGTGGCATACCGCTGGTGCAGTACGGCGGCCTCTTTCGGGTCAGCGATCAACCGACCCGATTTCTGCCCCTCCGAGTAGGCGAACCGCCTACTCTCAGGAGTCTCCAGTAGCGCGAGAGGGCCGTCCAGACCCGCATGGTGCTCACTGTCCGTCGGCATGATCTGCACCGACACGTTTCGCAGCTGGGCGTACGCCAGGATGTGATCCAGGAGACCACGGGTCACTTCCGTACCACCGAGCCGCCGCTGGACGATGTGCTCGTCCAGGACAAAGCTGAAGGCAGTGTTGGGCCGCTCAAGCAACAGCTGCTGACGACCCATGCGCGCGGCAGCCTGAGCCTCCAACTGCTCGTCGGACAGCGGCGGAACACTGTTGCCGAACGCGGCCCGCGCGTACCCCTCCGACTGCAACAGCCCCGGCACGAGCCTGCACTCGTAGTTGCCCAGACTGACCGCCTGCTGCTCCAGCCGCGCCCACTTCCTGAACCACGCCGCCAGTCCCGGCTGGCGCGTCAGGTGGCCGAACGCCCGGCGCAGTGCGCCCGTACCGCCCAGTGCCAGCTCCGCGCGCTCCACGAAGTCCTTGTCCGGCATGCGTCTGCCCAGCTCGATCGACTCGATCGTGTGCTTGGAGAACCGCACCAGCGGCCCGAACTCCTCCCTGGTGAAGCCCGCGTGCTCCCGCAACCCCTGGACGAACGCCCCGAAGGTCTTCAGGCTGTCCGATGATTCCGGCTCGTCGTGTTCCCAGTCCCCGGCCATGGACGGCCACCTCCCAGTGAGCGAATCTCCCGCACTCAGCTCACCCAGGGTTACGGCATGCACGACCGTACTGTCCACAGCGCGTGTCCGTACGGTGGCCCAGCGTACGGACGTGTCCGCTGGTCACGGTGGCGTCGGGCCCGCCACGGTGGGCTCCATGCATACCGAGACGCAGCCGTCCGCTGCCCAACCTCCGCTCACCGTACGTGTGTTCCGGCAGCGGTTCTCCGCCACGCGCAAAGCGGCCAGGCTGGCGCGGCTGCTGGCCGTGCACCAGTTTCACGAATGGGGCGTGCCGTACGGAAGCGACTCCTCCGACGTCGCCGCGCTGGTCGTCGCCGAGCTGGCCGCGAACGCCGTCACGCACGGCCGGGTGGCGGGCCGCGACTTCGAGCTACGGCTCGTGCTGGAGGCGGGCGGGCTCCTGCGCGTCGAGGTCGCCGACGCCCGCGCCGAACGCGGCCTGCCCGTGCCACCGCCCCATGCCCCGCCTCCTGACGCGGAGACGGGGCGAGGGCTGCCGCTGGTGGAGGCACTGGCCGAGACGTGGGGGGTCGTCGACCGGCAGGTGGGCAAGACAGTGTGGGCGACGCTCCGCGTGGCGCGGACCGTCACACGGCCTTGACCCCTGTGAGGTGGGCGAAGACGACGACGTTGGAGGCGTACCCCTTCTTCTTGTCGAAGGTCCCGCCGCAGGTGATCACGCGCAGCTCGGGGCGGCCGGCCTTGTTGCCGTACACCTCGGCGTCGGGGAATGCCTCCTTCTTGTACGTCTTCACCGCGTCGACGGTGAACTGCGCGACGCGGTTGTCCGCGCGTACGACCTCGACGACGTCACCGGGGTTGAGGACGTTGAGGTTGAGGAAGATGGCCGGGCCGGTCCGGGTGTCCCGGTGCCCGACGAGGAGGGAGGTGCCCGCCTCTCCGGGGCTCGGGCCGTCCTGGTACCAGCCGACCAGGGCGGGGTCGTCCACCGGCGGGGTGGCGAGGGTGCCCCTGGGGTCCAGTCCCATGCCGACGACGGGCGCCTCGATGGAGATGCGGGGCACCGCCACCCTCGCCGGGGGCGAGTGCGTCAGCGGCGGGTACGTCGCCCCGGCCGGGCTCGGCGACGGCTTCGACGCCGAGGGCGACGGTGCCACCGGCTTCGGCGGCACCGGCACCGGCTTCGGCGCGGGACTCACCGCCCAGGGCGACGGGACCGCGGGCTTCGAGACCGCGGGCACCGGCACCCCGGGCTTCGACACCGCCGGCGACGGCACCACCGGTGACGGCACCGGCGGCTTGGGCACCGGCGGCGTCGTCGCCGGTCGCGGGACCGGTTCCGGCGCCGGGTTCTTGGCGGCCGTGTCGTGGGCGGCGGTGTCATGAGCGGCGGTGACGACCGGCGCGTCCGGGGGCGAGTCGCCGCACCCCCGGACGACACCGGTCATCAGCGTCACCGTCACGGTCGCCGTCATGGCGAGGCGGCAGCCCCGGCTCGGTCCACGACGGCGGCGGGAACGGGTGTTACGCGGCGCCATTTGCGCGGCGGCGGGCCCGACGGACGAAGATCAGCCCGGCCACGCCGGCCGCGCCCGCGACCAGCGCGGGAGCCATGCCGAGCGACGAGCCGTCGTCGTTTCCGGTGCCCGTGCCGGTGCCCGCGCCGGTGTCCGCCGCCCCGCCGCCGCCGGCGGGTACGGCGCCGCGCGGAGCGGGCTTGTTGTCCTGCTTCTTGGCGCAGTCGACCTTGAAGATCTTCTGCTTCGGCACGCCGCCCGGGAACGTCCAGTTGAGCTGGTAGTGGCCGTCCGGGAGCGAGTAGTCGGCGGTGTGGCCCTTGCCGCTCGCCATGTTGATGCCGCCCGTCAGGGTGGGCTGGGGAGGCGTCTTCGGCTGCGGGGTGATGGTCCAGTTGACCAGCGGCACCGTCTCGAAGTTGGAGGCGGCCAGGTTGAACGTGCAGACCTCGTAGTGGTCCTTGCTGTCGTTGAAGCTGGTACCGGCCTTGTGGATCTTGACCTCGCCGCTGTCACCGGGGACGGCGAAGGCAGCCGGCGCGCCCCACAGGGACACCCCTGCGAGGGCCAGCGTGGCGAGGGCGGCCATGCCCGGACGGACGCCGTGGGAGCGAAGAGATGTCGAGGTGGTCATGCGGGGCTCCTTCAAGCCGAGATGATTGTCGTACTGATCACTCGATCGCCTGATTAGATGTCACATATCGGGCGTGAAGAAGCCTAGAAACGCTGAGAAGTCGTCAGATATGACCTGACTGGCCGACAGCGGGTGTCTGCCGACCGAGGGAGGCGGCCCCTCCCCCACCGGCTCCGCCGGACTCCCCGGACCCACCGGGCCCGTCGGCCCCACCGGGCGCGTCGCTCGCTCGGCCGCGCAGGGCCAGTCCCGCCGCCCCCAGCAGCAGCACGCCCAGCATCAGGAAGGGCGCCGCCGTCCCCGCCACGCCGGCCACCAGCCCCGCCGACGCGGGGGCCGCCACCTGCCCGAGCCGGTTGCCGGTCAGGCGCAGGGCCAGGGCCGTCGAGCGCGCCTCCGGCGGGGACGCCCGGACCACCGTGGTCATCGACAGCGGCTGGCCCACGCCCAGGCAGAAGCCGAGCAGGGCCAGCATCAGCGCCAGCGCCCACACGGGCACGGGGAGCGCGACGCCCGCACACAGCAGGGCCGCCAGCAGGCAGGTGACGGTCATCAGCGCGGTACGGCCGAGCAGCCGGATCATCGGCGTCATCACCAGCCGGCAGGCGATCGTGGCCGCGGCCCGCAGGCTGAGCAGCAGGCCGACGACGGAAGGGGCGATGCCCCGGTGTTCTCCGACGACCGGGAGGTACGCGGTGAGGACGTCGGTCGCGGAGAGCACCGCGAGGCTGATGAGGATCCCGGCCGGCACGCCGCGCGTGCGCAGGATGCGGTGCACCGGAACCTTGGCCGCGCGCCTGGCGGGCGCCGCGCCCCGCGACCGGTGCTCGATCCGCCAGAGCGAGGTGAACGACACCGCCGCGACGACGGCCGAGACGATCAGGGCGAGGGCGCTGGTGCGGGCCATGGCGCCGTCGTGGCCGGAGACCAGCAGGCCGGCGGCGACCGGGCCGACGAGCTGGCCGAGCGACGCCCCGATGGTGAAGTGGCCGAAGTTGCGGTCCTGTTCGGCCGGGGCGGACTGCCGGGCGACGATCGACTGGGCGCCGATGACGAAGCACAGGTGCCCGAGCCCCATCACCCCGCTCCAGGCCGCCATCGCCACGAGGGAGTCCGCCGTACCGCTGAGGGCGCACCCGCCGGAGATCAGGACGACGCCGGCGGGCAGCAGGGGCGCGCACCGCCCCCGGTCCGTCCTGCGGCCCAGGGGTACGGCGGCGAACAGGGGCAGCAGCGCGTAGACACCCGCGATCACGCCGACCGCGCGCTCGTCCGCGCCCAGGGCCAGGGCGCGGTACGAGACGGCCGGGCGCGCCATCGACACCGCCGCCTGCGCGAACCCGAAGGCGATGACCAGGCGCAGCAACCACCCGCGGCCACGCATCAGATGATGCCGAAGAGGATTCCGGCGCCGAGCACCACAAGCGAGGTGAGCGCCGCCCACTTGACGGTGAACCGGGTGTGGTCGCCGAACTCGACCTTGGCCATGCCGACCAGGACGTACACGGCGGGCACCAGCGGGCTGGACATGTGCAGCGCCTGTCCGACGAGCGAGGCGCGGGCGATCTCCAGCGACGACACCCCGTGGGCCGCACCGGCCTCCGCCAGGACGGGCAGGACGCCGAAGTAGAAGCCGTCGTTCGACATGAAGTACGTCAGCGGGAGGCTCAACAGGCCGGTGACGAGGGCCATGTGCGGGCCCATGGCGTCGGGGACGGCGCCGACGAGCCAGTCCGCCATGCGCTCGACCATGCCGGTGCCGGTGAGGACGCCGGTGAATACGGCGGCGGCGAACACCATGCCGGCGACGTTGAGGACGTTGTCGGCGTGGGCGGCGACGCGGGCCTTCTGATCGGCCATGTCCGGGTAGTTGACCGTGAGGGCGAGGGCCGCGCCGAGGAGGAACAGGACCGGGATCGGGAGCAACTCCATAATCATCGCGGCGAGCAGCACGACGGTGAGCCCGGCGTTGAACCAGTAGAGCTTGGGGCGCAGGGTCGCACGGTCGGGGTCGAGCCCTTGGAAGCCCTCACCGTCGGCGGCGTACGCCGGACCGGCGTACGCGTCGTCCCCGCCGCCGGGGCTCTTGCGTGTCTCCTCGCCGCCCCCGCCGCCGGCGGTGACCAGGACCTCGGCCTCCGCCTCGACCGCCTCGTCGAGGGTGAGGTACCCGAGGCGCTTGCGCTCCCGTCGGCCCAGCACGTACGCGAGGACGAAGACGAAGACCAGTCCGACGGCGAGCGCCGGGATCATGGGCACGAAGATGTCGGCCGCGTCGAGCTTGAGCGCCGTGGCGGCGCGGGCGGTGGGACCGCCCCAGGGCAGCGTGTTCATGACGCCGTTCGCGGTGGCGGCGACGCCGGTCATCACGACCAGGCTCATCCCGAGCCGCTTGTAGAGCGGGTACATCGCCGAGACCGTGATCATGAAGGTGGTCGAGCCGTCGCCGTCGAGCGACACGATCGCCGCGAGCACCGCCGTGCCGACCACGATCCGCAGCGGGTCGGCCTTGCAGAAGCGCAGGATGCCGCGCACGATCGGGTCGAAGAGACCCACGTCGATCATCACGCCGAAGTACACGATGGCGAACATCAGCATCGCGGCGGTCGGGGCGAGATTCCCGACGCCTTCGAGGACGTAGTCCCCGAGCTTCGCCCCCTGTCCCACGAGCACGCAGAAGAGTGCGGGGATCAGCACGAGCGCCGCGATCGGCGACATCTTCTTCATCATGATCAGGACCAGAAAGGTCGCGATCATGACGAATCCGAGGATGGTCAGCATTTGGGGTACCTCACGTTCGCCCTTGAACTCCCACCAGGCCAGGCGGTTCGATGACGTTAGGTCGCGTCGTGAGGCGTTAACAAGGTGTTGACGTGCGAGCAATAAGCGCAAAACCCCAGGTCACGATATGGGTGTTACCTCGACCGGAAAGCCGTTGAGAACCGCCGTGCCCGACAGCGGGTCGAGCCGGCTGCCGTCGAGGAGCTGGTTGACGTTCACGCCGGGAGCGGCCGCGGCGACCGCCATCCGTACGCCCTCGCGGTCGTGTCCCCAGCCGTGCGGCAGGCTCACCACTCCGGCGCGTACCGCGTCCGTCACCTCGACCGGGACCACCAGCGCCCCTCCCTCGGCGGTGACGCGGGCGTCCGCCCCGTCGGTGAGGCCGAGCCGCGCCGCGTCGTGCGGGTGGACCTGGAGGGTGCAGCGGTTGCTGCCGCCGGTCAGCGAGGGGATGTTGTGCATCCAGCTGTTGTTGGAGCGCAGGTGGCGGCGGCCGACGAGGACGAGCGTGGCGGGGCGTGTCTCCAGCGCGCGCCGCAGCCGCGGCAGGTCGTCGGCGACGGGCCCGGGCAGCAGCTCGATCTTTCCGCTGCGGGTCTTGAGGACCTGCGCGAGGCGCGGCCGGAGGGGGCCGAGGTCGACGCCGTGCGGTTGCGCCAGCAGATCGTCCAGCACGAGGTCGTACGGGCCGAGGCGCAGCATCATGTCCAGGCGCCGCTGCGGGCCGCTCGCCCCGGTGAGCCCGGCGGCGAGGCGGGCGGGATCGCCGCCGTGGACGGGTGAGTGCGGCGTGGCGACGGCCTTGCTGAGGGCGCGCTCGATGACGAGGTCGTCGACCGCCGAGGGGTCGGCGCCGTGCATGCCGCTCACCGCGAGGATCAGCCGGGCGTGGATCTCGCTCTCGTCCATCCGCCCCTCCTCCAGGGGCACGGCGGCCGGGGTGAAGCGCGCCTGGTTGCGCACGGCGAAGGCGTTGAAGGCGAAGTCGAAGTGCGCGCTGCGGGACGGCGGCGGAGGCGGCAGGACGACGTCGGCGTGGCGTGAGGTCTCGTTGAGGTACGGGTCGACGCTGACCATGAAGTCCAGGTGCTCGCCCAGGGCGCGGTCGAGGCGCAGCCCGTCGGGCGCGGAGAGCACGGGGTTGGCGGCGATGGCGATCAGCGCCCGCACCCGCCCCTCGCCGGGGGTGTCGATCTCCTCGGCCAGCGCGGCCAGCGGCAGTTCGCCCTTGGCCTCGGGGTGGCCCGCGGCCCGGCTCCTCCAGCGGCCGAGCGCGAAGCCCTTGCCGGGCCCGGCGGGGC
>NZ_VBVX01000218.1 GCF_005981925.1 Streptomyces albidochromogenes | reverse complement strand
ATCTACCCGCTGGCTTCGCGGCTGGCCGGTGACTCGGCGGGGCTGGCCGGGCTCGGTAGCCGGTGGGGCGCGGTCGGCTTCGGCGGCATCAAGGCGGTGCCGGGGACGGTGGGGCTCACCCTGGCGCGGGCACTGCGCGACGGCGTCCCCGGTTCGGGGTGCGTGAACGTCGACGCGGCGGCGGTCGTACGGCGCGGGGGCGCGCCTTCGGGGGCGCACAGCGACATCCTGCACGCGGAGCTGGCGCGGGTGGTGCTGGCCGCGGGCCGGCTCACCGGCTGAGCGCGGCCGGCCGCCGAGGGGCCTGATCCCGCCGCCGGGACGGGATCAGGCCACTGCGCGCAGGAGCGGGCGGGTCAGCGGTGCGACGGGAACTCGCTGACCATCTGGTAGGTCGGCCGGTTCTGCCAGTGCATCGCGGGGTGGGTGAGGCCGCCCACCGCGCGGTGCACGATCGAGTCGGCGCACCACTGCTCACCCGCCTCGCAGCTCTCGTCGCCCGGGTACACCTCGGCGGCGGGCTTGGCGACGGCCTGCTTCAGGGTGGCGAGGAGCGTGTCACGGCAGGCGAAGAGGTCACCGCCGCCGCAGTACGTCCTGGCCAGCGGGCCCTCGACCCGCTGCCCCAGGACCGTGCGCAGGTCCTTGTCGACGTAGCTCCACCAGCCGTACTGGAAGGCGGAGCCGGCGTGCGCCCCGGTCGGGCCGTGCCCGGCGGACGGCGACTCGTCGGTGCCGAGGTTCCTGGTGAGTTCGCCGTACAGCTCGTCCCCGAGGCCGGGCCGGAACTCGGCCTCGACGAGCAGCGGCCACCAGGCGTCCATGATCCGCACCGCGTCGGGGTGGGTGTACGTCCGCGAGCCCTGGGCGGTCTCCTTGCGCTGGGCGCCGGCGGCGCGCCAGGACTCCAGCTGCTGGACGCCCCTGGCCGTGTCCGGATCGGTGACGGGCTTCGCACGCAGCACCTTCAGCAGTTCGGGCAGCACGTCCTCGCCGCGCAGGTCGGTGACGGCGGCCTCGGCCATGGCCCGGGTCAGCGAGGCGCGGGTGACGCCGCCGTCGGCGACCAGCTTCGCGACCCGGTGGTCGAGGAGGTCGCCCCGGTGCACGGAGCCGTTGCCGAAGCCGGCCGCCGTGTAGCCCTTCGCCTGCCTGTTGTTCCAGGAGATGTAGTAGTCCTGGCCGGTGGACTGCGGGTGTTCGGCGGGTGGGGTGTAGGCGGCGGTGTTGAACGCCGGGTCGAAGTCCCGCCATTCGTTGGCCTTCTCGGCCTTCACCGGCAGCGAGGCGTCGACGCCCTCGGCGCGCACCGGGTTCATGCCGCTGTTGTAGTAGGCGGCGGTGCGGGCGTCGGCGTAGAACCAGTTGAAGGCGTAGTCGATGTGCTGCGCCGCCTTCTGGAAGGACGCGGCGTCCTTCACGTACCCGGGGTCGTTGAACATCTGGAAGCCGATGATCGAGTCGGCCTCGTGCCGGTAAGTGGAGCGCAGCGAGGTGTACGCGACGGGCTTGCCGCCGACGGTGGCGCGGTGGGTGACCGTCCCGTACTTCGTGCGCCAGACCTGCATCCGGTACGAGCCGGCGGCGGTGGAGTCGGCCAGCGTCGGCTTCCAGGCGTTGCGCTTCTCCAGCTTCTCCATGGGGGTGCACGCGCCCCGGAAGAGGTAGTGCGCCGCGTTCTTGTCCGGGGCGCCGCCGCCCGGCTCGCACAGTTCCACGGCGTACGTGTCGGTGATGTCCTGTCCGGCGGAGGTGGCCGACCAGGCGTAGTCCTGGCCCCGGCCGAGCTGCACGTACATGCCGACGCCGGCGAAGGACGCGCCGCGGGCGCTGATGCCGGGGCCCTGGAGCTCCTGGAGCATGAGCAGCTGCGGGGCGAAGTAACCGGTCTGGGGGCCGAACACGGCGACCGGGTTCCCGCTCGCGGTGTGCTCGCCCGAGACGAGCAGCGCGTTGGACATCCCGCGCTTCTTCGAGAAGTCGGCGCCCGGCAGGACCCCGTCGTCGTACATGCCCTGGAGGGGCCTGAGCCTCTTCGGGGCCCGGACGGGGTCCTTCTGCCCGGCGCGCGCGGTCTTCGCGGCGCCCTGGCGGTCGTACACGAGCTGCTCGGGGGTCACGGAGCCGCGGTCGGGCAGGGCCGTGCCGCGCGGGTCGGCGGGCTTCTCGGCGTACGGGAAGCTGGTGCCGTCGTTGACGGTGAGGACGGCCTCGGGGTCGTCGCGCTGGCGGAAGGACTCCCAGACCTCGGTGCCCTCGGCGACGCCGTACTTCTGCTGCGCGGCGAGCAGCGACAGCGCGGACTGGACCTCGCCGCCGCCTCCCCCGCCGAAGAGGCCGCCGACGACGGAGGCGAGCGCGATCAGGTCGGTGACCTTGAAGGGTTTGATCTCGCCGATGTTGGTGATCGCGTCCACCTTGCCGGTGAGCACGTACTCGCCGGGGAAGTAGCGGCCCTTCTTGGCCTTCTCGCGGTAGGAGTTGATGCCGTCGACGTACGCCTGCGCGTCGGCCATCGCCAGCTCGCCGCGCTCGCCCTTGGTCGTCCGTATCCGCTCGACCTGGGCCTGGAGGTCCTCCTCGGTGTATGGGGCCTGCGGCCAGAACTGCTGCTCCAGGCCCTGGTTGGCGAGGGCGCCGCCCGCGAAGGAAGTGAGCTCGCCGCGGCCGATGTGCCGGAAGAGGTCCATCAGCCAGAGCCGGTCCTGACCGGCCGCGTAACCGGCGCCGAACTCCGTGCCGTAGCGGGTGGTGCCCTTGATGTGCGGGACGCCGGTCGCCTTGTCGCGGGTGATCGTGACGTCGTCCCGGGGGCGGATCACGGAGGCCGCCCGGCCCTCGGGGACGCCGAACGAGGCGTCGTTGAAGAAGTCGGTCAGCTTCTCGTCGGTGAGGCCCTGGTGGCCCGCGACCAGGGCGTCGTACCTGGATATCTGGTCGGAACTGTGTGCGGGACGGGTGCCGAGGACGCGGTGCGCGAGGATTTCGGCCAGAGTGGCGTTGCCGTTCTGACCGGGCGGCAGGATGTCGTCGCACTGGCCCCCGCAGTGGTCCGCCGCGGGCGCCGGGGCCTGGGCGGCCGCCCGTCCGGAGTCGGCGGTGGCCCGCGGCAGGGGGGACAGCAGTCCTGCGGCGAGGGCGATCACCGCTGCTGCCAGGGCTGTTCTGTGCTGTGCGGGACGGGTACGTCGTCGTCGCATGCGAGCTCCTTGGGGGGCGGCAGGTGCGACGGACGTTACTGGCGGTACGCGGCCGCCCGAAAGTGAGCATGCGTCACTTTTTCCAAATCCCCCCACTGATGTCGGCCATTCGATTTTCGATGGCACCGATCGGGGCACCCGTACGTCCACTCTGTGACGCCGAAGTACAAGCGACGGAGGTGGCAAGCGATGGCCGGATTCCGGAGTCTTGCGAGACAAGTACGCGACCCGCGGTGCGATCTGGCGCTGCGGCGGTACTCGCTGCGCAAATGCCTGGAACGGTTCGCCCCTTACGGGCACAGGGCGACCTGGGACCATCTGTGTTCGAGGCACCTGATCGAACCGGAGGACAGGGCCCCTGATCCGGCGCGGCTGGTGGCCGCGCTCGAGGAGCTGGAGGAGGCGCGGGCCGTCTGGCTCGCCTATGAAGTGGAGTTCGCCCGGCGGCGCAAGCGCGAGAAGCACGACGGGCTGCGGCGCCCCGGTTCGTTCGACGACTGGCACCGCCGCACCTGGGGCGGGTGCGGGGTGGCCTGGTGCGACGATCCCGCGGCTCATCCGGTGGCGCCGCTCGGCGACGTGCTGCGCCGGCTGATCTCCGCGCTGGAGTCCGAGCCGGGGGCCGGCTGCCCGGTGTGCGCGGACAGCGGGATCGTCTGGAAGCAGGGACTGGCGCACGAGCCCTGGTACGGGCCGGTGTGCACGGGCTGCGGCATTCTCGTGCCGCAGCCGGTCCTGACGTCCGAGGCCCTGGCGGAGGCGAAGAGGGTACGGCGCAGGGAGCTGGCGTCGGTGGCGTGAGCGCGCGGGGGCCCGGCGCCGCGCCGACCGCCGCGTCCCCGTGTCGCCCGTACCGTCGCAAGGGCCCGCCGCGCGGGCCGCCGCACTGTCAGTGGTGGATGTCACCATCGGACCCATGAACATGCTCCGGATCCAGGTCTGTCTGAACGGGCCGCGCGGTGCCGGCGAGAGCGCGGCCGTGCCGGTGACGCCGGGCGCGATGGCCGAGGCCGCTGTCGCGGCGGTCGCCGCCGGCGCCTGTGACGTGCACGTGCACCCCAAGTCCCCCTGCGGCGACGACACGTTGTCCCCGCGAGCGGTGGCCGCGGCGCTGACGGCGATACGGGCCGCGCTCCCCGCGACGGTCCCGGTGGGGGTCACCACGGGCGCCTGGGCCGAGCCCGATCCGCGGCGCCGGGCCGAGCAGGTGCGCGCCTGGACGGTGCTGCCGGACCACGCGTCCGTGAACTGGCACGAGCCGGGCGCCGAAGAGGTGGCGGCAGCCCTCCTGGAGCGCGGTGTCGGCGTGGAGGCCGGCCTCTGGTCGGGCACCGACGGCGTACGCCGCTTCCTCGCCTCGCCGCTCGCACCCCGGGTTCTGCGGGTGCTCGCCGAGGTGACGGACACCGATCCCGCCACGGCCGAGACCTCGGCCCGGGCCCTGCTGGCCGAACTGGGCGACGCGCGGGGCGTACCCGTGCTGCTGCACGGCGAGGACGGCGGCGCGTGGCCGGTGCTGCGGCTGGCCCGCGCGCTCGGGCTGGCGACCCGGACCGGCCTGGAGGACACGCTGCTGCTTCCCGACGGCCGGCCGGCGCGCTCCAGTGCCGAGCTGGTGCGCGCGGCGCTGCGGTAGGCCGCGCGCGGCGCGGTGGCGTTGGTACGGCGCGCGGGGCGGGCGGCTCAGGCGGTGCGCTCCGCCTTGCGCTCCTGCGCGCCCCGGCGTTCCGCGTACAGACGGGAGCCGGTGATGCGCTCACCGAAGACGTCGTCCGGGTTGGACAGCACGCAGGACTCCAGCGACAGGCAGCCGCAGCCGATGCAGTCGGTGAGGTGGTCGCGCAGGCGGCCGAGCTGCTTGATGCGCTCGTCCAGTTCCGAGCGCCACGCCCGGGAGAGGCGGGCCCAGTCCTCGTGGTTGGGCGTGCGCTCCTCGGGCAGTTCCGACAGGGCGTCGCGGATGGTGGCGAGCGGGATGCCGACGCGCTGGGCGGCGCGCACGAACGCGACGCGGCGCAGTGCGTCTCGGCCGTAGCGCCGCTGGTTCCCCGAGGTCCTGCGGCTCGTGATCAGGCCCTTGGACTCGTAGAAGTGGAGGGCCGACACGGCGGCGCCGCTGCGTGCGGACAGCTGGCCGACCGTGAGTTCGTGGATCTTCTCTGGTATCTGCGGCACTCCCCGAACCCTACCGGGCTTCCGTTGACAGAACAGTGAAGTCGACACCATGCTGAGCAAGCGCTTAGAAACGTGGCGCGTACGCGAATGTCAGCCGTACGAGAGGCAGGGGCCGGGACATGGTAGAGCCGAGGATCTTCACGTCCGCCGAGGAGCTGCGCGCCGGGGTCGGCGAGCAGCTGGGGCACAGCGAGTGGCTGGAGGTCGACCAGAAGCGGATCGACCTGTTCGCCGAGGCGACCGGCGACCACCAGTGGATCCACGTGGACCCTCAGAAGGCGGCGGCGGGCCCCTTCGGCACGACCATCGCGCACGGCTACCTGACCCTGTCGCTGCTGCCCGCCCTGGTCCCGCAGATCATGCGGGTCGAGGGCATGAAGATGGGCATCAACTACGGCTCCAACAAGGTCCGCTTCCCCTCCCCCGTGCCGGTCGGCTCGCGGGTGCGGGCCACGGCGGTGCTCAAGGAGGTCACGGACGCGGGCGGCGGCGTGCAGGTGACGGCCGTCGTGACGGTCGAGCGCGAGGGCGGCGACAAGCCGGCGTGCGTGGCGGAGTCGGTGTCGCGGTACTACTTCTGAGCCCGGCGCCCCCGCTTTCCGGTCCGCGCTCCTACTGCTGCGCGGTGACCATCCGCAGGACGAGGCCGGCGTACAGCGCGCCGACCTCGTCGGGCGTCCTGCGCCCCTGCGCGTTGAACCAGCGCGCCACGTCGATGCACAGCGACAGCACGGCCAGCGTGGTGCCGGGGACGTCCGGGACGTCGAACTCCCCGGCCTTCACGCCGTCGTTCAGGATGCGCCGTACGGCCGCGTCGGTCCGGCGGCGCAGCTCGATGATCTCGGCGCGGTGCTCGTCGCTGAGCGCGTCGAGTTCGTACTGGACGACGCGCGCGGTGGTGTGGCGCTCCGCGTGCCAGCGGACGAAGGAGCGTACGGCGCCGTCGAGCCGTTCGGCGGCCGTGCCCGGGCCCTCGGCGGCGGCTTGGAGGATCTCCAGGGCCTTGTCGTGCCCGATGCGGCTGATCCGGTGGAGCAGCTCTTCCTTCGTCTTGTAGTGGATGTAGAGCGCCGCCGGGCTCATCCCCGCGCGGCCCGCGATGTCGCGGGTCGTGGTCGCGTGGTAGCCGCGCTCCGCGAACGCCTCGACGGCGGCGACCAGCAGTTTCCTGGCCGCTTCGGGGGTGACCTCACCCCACGGCTTGGCCGTGTCGTCGTCTGGCTCGGCCGTTTCCTCCGCCGCACTCATGGCTCGCCCCTTCCGTCCGACAGGAACGAACACCATACCCCGAAGGTGAGCAAGCGCTTAGCGCGCCGTTCAGAGCTTCTGGAACGGGTCGTGCTCGGCGAGGAGCTTCTCCAGCCGGGCCTGGTCGACGCGGCTGACGATCTGGCCCGCCTCCTGACGGTCCCTGATCACTTTGGCGAGGGTGAAGGCGGAGGTCACCAGGTACAGGACGCCGATACCGAGAAAGGCGCGCACCCAGGGGTCGGCGTCCATGTAGAGGATGCCGAGGGTCACCGCCCCCAGGGCCGCGGCGAAGGCGGCGACGGCCTGACCGTAGTAGGCCGTCGTGTTCTGCTGCTTGACGGGTGTGTCGCTCATGACGGACAGCATGGCCGGGTGAGGCGCGGGTCACATCCGCTCGCGTACTCAGCTCACGTACTCAGGCGGCGCACCGGGCCGCCCCGCCGGAAGGGGGCCGCCGGCCGGGTCAGAAGGCGGACACTCCGGTGAGCGCGCGGCCGATGACGAGTTTCTGGATCTGGCTGGTGCCCTCGTACAGCGTCATCACGCGGGCGTCGCGCAGCAGTTTGCCCGCCGGGTACTCGTCGATGTAGCCGTAGCCGCCGAAGACCTGGAGCGCGTTGTTCGCCGCCCGTACGGCGGCCTCGGAGGCGAAGAGCTTCGCCTTGGACGCCTCGGTGACGAAGGGCTGCCCCCGGTCGATCAGGTCGGCGACGCGCCAGGTCAGCAGGCGGGCGGCGTCCACGTCCACCGCGATGTCGGTGAGGAGCTCCTGGACGAGCTGGTGGTGCGCGATGGTCCTGCCGAACTGCTCGCGCTCGGTGGCGTACTCGACCGCCGCGTCCAGGGCCGCCTGCGCGATGCCGACGCAGCCCGCCGCGACGGACATGCGGCCCTTGGCGAGCGCGGACATGGCGACCGAGAAGCCCTTGCCCTCGGGCGCCAGCATCGCGGAGGCGGGGACCCGTACGTCCTGGAGGACCAGCTCCGCCGTGGCCTGGCCGCGCAGGCCGAGCTTGCCGTGGATCTCGCGGCGGGTCAGGCCGGGGGTGTCGGTGGGCACCAGGAACGCGGAGACGCCCTTGTGGCCGGGGGCGTCGGTGGAGCGGGCGAAGAGCAGCACGACGTCGGCCCAGGTGCCGTTCGTGATGAACGTCTTGGAGCCGTTGACGACGTACGCGTCGCCGTCGCGCACGGCGCGGGTGGTGAGGCTGCCCGCGTCGGAACCCGTGCCGGGCTCGGTGAGCCCGAAGCAGCCGACCAGATCGCCGGAGGTGAGACCGGGCAGCCACTGCCGCTTCTGCTCCTCGGTGCCCCAGTGGGCGAGGGTCTTGGCGACCAGGCCGAGCGACACGGACACGATGCCGCGCACGGCGGAGTCGCCCCGGCCGAGTTCTTCGGTGACGAGGCAGTACGCGAGGTGGTCGCCGCCGCAGCCGCCGTACTCCTCGGGGATCGTCAGGCCGAGGAAGCCGAGGGCGCCGAGCTTCTTCACGATCGCCCGGTCGACGCTCTCCGCCCGGTCCCACGCGGCGGCGTGCGGTGCGATCTCGCGGTCGCTGAAGTCCCTGGCGAGCTGCCGTACGGCGGTCTGCTCCTCGCTGAGTTCCAGATTCATCCCGGCACCCCACTTTTAATTAGCACTGCTAGTTTCTTTTGCCGGGCCTACTATGTGCCGCATGGCCCGACCGCGCAAGCCCCTTCTCAGCCGTGACCGCATCGTCGGGGCGGCGAGCGCGCTGGTGGACGCCGAAGGGCTCGACGCGGTCTCCACCCGCCGGCTCGCGGCCGAGCTCGGGGTCAGCGGGCCGTCCCTCTACAACCACTTCCACAACAAGGACGAGATCCTCGACGCGGTGGCCGACGGCGTGAGCGCCAAGGTGGACCTGTCGATGTTCGACCCGGCGGACGGCCGCGACTGGCGGACGGCGCTGCACGACTACGCCGTCTCCTACCGCGCCGCGCTGACCGAACACCCCAACGTCGTACCGGTGCTGGCGCGCGGCCCGGGACGGCGTCCGGCCGGCCTGCGGGTCGCCGACGCGGTGTTCGGAGCGATGGTCAGGGCGGGGTGGCCGCCCGCCCAGGCGACGCACATCGGCGCGCTGATGCGGTACTTCATCACCGGATCGGCGCTCGGCTCGTTCGCGAGCGGCTTCGTCGACGACGAGGCGGCGTACGACCCGGCGGACTACCCGCACCTCGGCCAGGCGCATCTCCTCGCGGAGCGACGGCAGCAGGTCGACGAAGGGGCGTTCGAGACGGGGCTGCGGGCGCTGCTCGACGGCCTGGCGCTCCAGTACGCGCGGCTGAGGACGGTTCGGCAGACGCCGAAGAGTCACTGACGCATCCTGGCAGCATGGCACCCGACGACTCCCCCGCCTCCACTGCCTCCTGCGCCTCCCCGCTCTCCGCCGCGGGGCGGCTGGCCGCGCTCGCCGCCCTGCTCGCCGACGAGACCCGCGCCTCGTTCTGCCTGGCGCTGCTCGACGGCCGGGCGTGGACGGCGGGCGAACTGGCGCGCCGCGCGGGGGTGGCGGCCTCGACGGCGAGCGAACACCTCGGCAGGCTCGTCGCCGGCGGGCTGCTCACCGAGGAACGGCAGGGCAGGCACCGGTACGTCCGCCTCGCCGGCCCGGAGACGGCCCACCTGGTGGAGGACCTCGCCGCGCGCACGGCGCCGTCGGCCGCCGGGCGGGCCGAGGCGCCCCGCACCCTGCGGGCGGCGAGTGCGAGCAGCGCGATGGCGCGGGGCCGCACGTGTTACGACCACCTCGCCGGCCGGGTCGGCATCGTCGTCACGGACGCGATGACGGCACGCGGTCTGCTGCGGCAGGACGCGGGGTTCGCACTCACGGACGAAGGGCTGGCCTGGTTCGACGCGCTGGGCATCCCTCTGGAGCACACGGGCCGGCGCCCGCTGGCGCGCTCCTGCCTCGACTGGACCGAACGCCGCCCGCACCTGGCGGGGGTGGCCGGGGCGGCGCTCTGCCGCCACGCGCTGGAAGCGGGCTGGTGCGTGCGCATCGGCTCCGAACGGGCGGTGAAGGTGACGCGGGAGGGCGAGCGGGCGCTGCGGGACGTGCTGGGGATCGAGCCGGGGGCGCTGGCCGGGACGCCGGGGCCGTGAGGCAGCCGTGACGCTTCGGCCGGGGCCGAAACGTCACGCCGGTACGTTCACGGACATGACGACGCCGACGCCCCCGCCCGACGCCCGCGCCCTGCTCCGCGACCCCCGCTTCCTCGTGCCGCGGGCGCCCTCGGGCGGCGCGCCCGGAACCATGCGCTGGCTGCGCGGCGCCGTGCCGCGGTTCAGCAACGGCCCCGCGCACGCCCGGCGACGCGCCCTGGCCGAGGCCGAGTTGCGGCGCCTCGACCCGTCGCGGTTGCGGGAGGCGGCCAGGACCGCGACCCGCGGTGCCGCGGCGCCGGACGCCGCGCCCCATGTCCCGGTGGCCGTCCTCGGCGCGGCGCTGGGGGCGCGCGGGGATGTCGTGCCGGCGACGCGCGCGGTCGCGGCGGCGTACCGGCCCGGGGCGTCGCCGGAGCTGACGGCTCGGGCCGACGAGGGCGTACGCACCCTGATGGGCCTGCTGCCGGACGGTGAGCCCGAGAGCGTCGCGAACCGGATCGGGCTGCTCGTGCAGACCTGCGACGCCACCGCCGCGCTGATCACCGGCGCGCTGGAACGCGCCGCCGAGGGCCGGTGGCGCGGCTGCGTCGAGGAGTTGCTGACCGACACGCTCCTGCTGTCCCCTCCCGTGCGCGCCACGTGGCGCGTCGCCGGCGCCGGAGCGAGGCTGAACGGCCGGCCCGTGCCCGAGGGCACCGAAGTGCCCCTGGACCTGGCCGCGGCCCGGGCCCCCTTCGGGGACGGCGTCCGCCCGTGCCCCGGCTCCCGTCACGCCCTCGCGCTGGCCTGCGGCGTGCTCGACGTACTCCTGGAGGAGAAAGCATGATGAACCAGGACCGCTGCGCGGCGTTCCGCGCCCTGCACCATCGCCCCGGCCAGCCGCTCGTCCTCCCCAACGCCTGGGACCACGCGTCCGCCGCCGCGCTCGCCGAGGCCGGCTTCGCCGCGATCGGGACCACCAGCCTCGGTGTGGCGTCGGCCGCCGGCAAGCCGGACGCGGCCGGCGCGGCACGCGAGGAGACGCTCCACCTCGGACGCCGGCTCGCGCGGTTGCCGGTGCCGGTCACCGTGGACATCGAGGGCGGCTTCGGCGCCGGTCCGGACGGTGTCGCGGCGCTGGCCGCCGAGCTCGTACGGGCGGGGGTGGCCGGGGTCAACATCGAGGACGGCCGCCCGGACGGGACGCTCGCGCCGCTCGGCCTCCAGCGGGAGATGATCGGCGCCGTGAAGGAAGCGGCGCCGGCCCTGTTCGTCAACGCGCGCACCGACACGTACTGGCTGGCGGACCGGGCGGGCGAGACGGCGCGCCGGCTGTCCGCCTACCGGGAGGCGGGCGCGGACGGCCTGTTCGTCCCCGGGCTCCAGGACGAGCCGGTCATCACCGCCCTGGTCGCCGAGTACGGGCTTCCGCTCAACATCCTGTACGCGCCCGGGCGGTTGCCGGTCGCCCGTCTCGCGGAGCTGGGGGTGGCGAGGGTCAGCACGGGGTCGCTGCTGTTCCGGGCCGCCGTGCGGCACGCGGTGGACGTGGCGCGGGCGGTGGCCGGCGGCGAGGCGGACGCGCCGGGCGTGCCGGCGTACGCGGCGGCGGACGCCTGGTCGGACGTGTACCGGAAGTAGCGCGCCGGCCGCCCGCCCCCGCG
>NZ_VBVX01000217.1 GCF_005981925.1 Streptomyces albidochromogenes | reverse complement strand
GAGAGGGGCGCGGGCAGGAGGGCCGCCGCGACAAGAAACACCCTCCCGCAGGGGAGGGTGGCGGGCGCCCCCGGCAGGACTCGAACCTGCGGCCAAGCGCTTAGAAGGCGCCTGCTCTATCCACTGAGCTACGGGGGCCGGATCACGGCCTCGGCGGCCTGGGGCCCCGGTCGGGCGGGGTCCTGGGCCTTGCCGGGGACAAGGATAGGGCTCCGATCACCTTGGGCCGGTTGCTTCACCTCCGTGGCACGATGTGGAGGTTCGGTGAAGCGAACCCGATAATCGCAGGCGAGTGCGAATCGCGCACCGCTTTTGGCGTCTCGCGCCCCGGGTGTTGTGCACTCGTTATGCCTGCGCCCCACTCGTACCGTCTGTCCGCCACCGCCAATCGGTGCGCCCGAGCGCGCGGAAGGGCCTTTAGGCTTCTAAAAGACACTAAAATTGGGCATTCTTCGCATGTGGTGACCTTGGACGCACGGCCTCAGCTGATCGACGCACTCTCCGCCCTGCGCGACCGTGTCGCCGCCGTGCGCCTCCCGCTCCCCCTACCAGGGGCCCCGCGCGCCCGGCAGGCACGTACCGAGCTGCTCGCGCAGCTCGACGACTACCTGCTGCCCCGGCTGAAACAGCCCGACGCGCCTCTCCTCGCCGTCATCGGCGGCTCCACCGGGGCCGGCAAGTCCACCCTCGTCAACTCCCTCGTCGGCCGGCGCGTCAGCGAGGCCGGCGTCCTGCGCCCCACCACCCGCACACCGGTGCTGGTGTGCCACCCGGACGACCACCACTGGTTCGCCAACCTGCGCGTACTGCCGCAGCTCACCCGCGTCTGGCTGCCCCGCCAGGACGGCGACGACGAGACGGTGATCGAGCCGCCGGACACCGGCAAGGGCGGCGCGGACACGCTCCGGATCGAGACCGCGGGGACGCTGCCGCGCGGTCTGGCCCTGCTCGACGCGCCCGACATCGACTCGCTGATCGCCGGCAACCGGGTGCTCGCCGCCGAGCTGATCTGCGCCGCCGACGTCTGGGTCATGGTGACCACCGCCTCCCGGTACGCCGACGCCGTGCCCTGGCACCTGCTGCGCACCGCGAAGGAATACGACGCCACCCTCGTCACCGTCCTCGACCGGGTGCCCCACCAGGTCATCGGCGAGGTGTCGCAGCAGTACGCCGCGCTGCTGACCAAGGCGGGACTGGGCGACGTACCCCGCTTCACCATCCCCGAGCTGCCCGAATCGGCCGGCGGCGGCACCGGACTGCTGCCCTCCACCGCCGTCGAACCGCTGCGCACCTGGCTGGCGCACCGCGTGCACGACCCGGCGGCCCGCCAGCAGGCGGTCGGCCGTACCGCGACCGGCGTCATCGAGTCGCTCAACGCCCGGATGCCCGAACTCGCCGGGGCCGTCGCCGCGCAGTACGCCGCCTCCGTACGCCTGACGGCGGACGTCGAGGAGGCGTACGAGCAGGAGGGCACGCGGGTACGCCGCAGGCTCCGGCGCGGCGCGGTCCTGTCCGGCGACGCGCTCACCCGCTGGCGCGGGTATCCGCTGGACAGTTCGGCGGGTGAGCTTCTCGACTCGCTCGTCGCGAGCCTCACGGCGCTGCTCCAGTGCGCCGTGGCCGCCGCCGACGAGCACGTGCACGAGGCGTGGCGGCGCGAGCCCGCCTCCGACGCCGTGGCGTTCGCGATCCCCGACCGGGAGGCGGGCGAGCGGATCGGGATGACCGCACGGCGCTGGCGCCGGGTACTGGAGGAGCTCGCCGAAGAGGAGGTGCGGGACCTCGAACGGCCGCCCGCGCCCGACGCCGAGACCGTCGCCGCCCTGCTCGCCGCCGCGCTGCTCGGCGGCCGCCGGGCCCGCACCGCCGGGGAGCGACTGGCCGAGCGGATCGGCGCCATCGCCGCCACCCGGCTGCGCGACAAGGGCGGGGAACTGCTCACGACGTACATCGACCGCGTACTCAATACCGAGAGGGACCGCCGGCTCGCGCCGCTCGACGCCCTCGCGGTGACCCCGGAGCCGCAGGCCGAGCTCATCGCCGCGCTCTCCGTGCTCCAGAAGGAGAAGTGATCGCAAACGTGACTGCTGTGACTGATGACACGGACGGCGTCGACGGCGCGGCGAGGGTCGACGACGCGAATGAGGTGGGCGAAGCCGCGGGGACCGGCGCCCCGGACGCGGCGCACGGCGCCGCCGAGGGGCGCTGGGACGACGGACTGATCGCCCGGCGCGCCGCCGAGCGCGCGGCGGCCACGCAAGGCGAGCGGGCCGGCCGGGCCCCGCTACCGGTGCGGCCGCCGTCCGAGGTCCCGCCGCCCGACGGACAGCGGGAATCCCTCGACGAGTACGACGGCCTGCTGCCCGGCGGCGCCTACGGCGGCCGGCTCCGCGGACGCCTCGACGCCCTGCGCGAGCTGGTCGGCCTCTCCCGCACACGCCTCGACGGAAGCGCCCTGGCCGAGGCCGGCCGGGTGCTCGACGAGGCCGCGGCCCGCCAGCGGCTCTCCTCCCGCCACACCGTCGTCGCCGTCGCCGGCGCCAGCGGCAGCGGCAAGTCGACGCTGTTCAACGCCCTCGCCGGCGTCCAGATCTCCGAGACCGGGCTGCGCCGGCCGACCACCTCCGCGCCGATCGCGTGCAGCTGGACGGACGGCGCCGCCGGACTGCTGGACCGGCTCGGCATCCCCGGACGGCTGCGCCGCAGGCCGGCGCCGCCCGGCTTCCGCGACGAGGCGCTGAACGGGCTGGTGCTCGTCGACCTGCCCGACCACGACTCGGCCGCCACCGCCCACCGCGACCAGGTCGACCGGGTCCTCACGCTCGTCGACGCGGTGATCTGGGTCGTCGACCCGGAGAAGTACGCCGACGCCGTGCTGCACGAGCGCTACCTGCGGCCGCTCGCCGGCCACGCGGAAATCACCTTCGTGGTGCTCAACCAGGTGGACCGGCTGCCGGGGGACGCCGCCGACCTGGTCCTCGACGACCTGCGCAGGCTCCTCGACGAGGACGGCATGGCGCTCGGCGAGCACGGCGAACCGGGCGCCACGGTCCTGTCCCTGTCCGCGCTCACCGGTGAGGGCGTCGGCGAACTGCGCGAGATGCTCGGCCAGTTCGTACAGGAGCGCGGGGCCCCCGCCCGCCGCCTGTCCGCCGACCTGGACGCCGCCGCGGCCCGGCTGCGCCCGGTGTACGTCGCCGACGGGCGGCGCCCGCCGGAGCTGGGCGAGCGGGCCCGCGCCGACTTCACCGACCGGCTCGCGGAGGCCGTGGGCGCGGCGGCGGTGGGCGAGGCGGCGGAGCGGGAGTGGCGCAGGAACGCGGGCAAGTCGTGCGGGACGCCGTGGCTGAGACTGTGGCGCTGGTACGAGGCGCACCGCGCCCTGGGGTCCGGCATCGACCCGATCTCCGGGCGCACCCCGACCGAGGGCGAGGAGGAGGAGATCACCGCCCGCCAGCGCGTGGAGCAGGCGGTACGCACGGTCGCCGACGAGGCCGCCGCCGGGCTGCCCGCGCCCTGGGCGCAGGCGGTGCGGGAGTCCGCGGTGCGCGGCGCGGCCGGGCTTCCCGCGGAGCTGGACGTACTGGCGGTACGGGCCGGGCTGCCCCGCGGCAGGCCGCCGAGGCCCGCGTGGTGGCCGGCGGCGGTGCTGACCCAGGCGTCGATGACGCTGCTGCAGATCTTCGGCGGGCTGTGGCTGGTGGGCCAGATCGTGGGCGTGCTGGAGCCCGAGCTGCTGCCGCCGGTCCTCGTGATGCTCGCAGGCATCCTCGGCGGCCCGCTGGTCGAGTGGGCGTGCGCGGTGGCGGCCAGGGGTCCGGCCCGGCGGTACGGGCAGGACGCCGAGCGGCGGCTGCGGGAGGCGGCCGCCGGGTGCGGGCGGGCGCGGGTGCTCGATCCGGTGTCGGCGGAGCTGATGCGGTACTGGGAGGTGCGGGAGCAGTACGTGGCGGTGACGGGATTGTCCACAACCGGCCGGTGATCCACAGGCTCCGGCGGCTGGGCCGCGTCCGGTCCAGCATGGAAGTCGGCCGGCCGCGCGGGGCGGACCGGGACGGCGGAAGGCAGAGGGGGAGCCGGGATGAGCGACACCTGGGTGACGCTGGTGGGCAATGCCGCCACGGGAGTGGACTACCGGGACACGGCGGCGGGCGGTGTGGCGCGTTTCCGTTTCGCGGTGACGGCCCGCTTCTGGGACCGCCAGAAGGAGAGCTGGGCGGACGGGCACTCCAGCTTCTACACGGTGTGGGCGCGGCGGTCGCTCGCCACGAATCTGGCCGGCTCGGTGTCGATCGGCGAACCCCTGCTGGTGCACGGCCGGTTGCGGGTCCGCGACGAGGAGAAGGACGGGCGGCGCAGATTCTCGGCGGACATCGACGCGCTGGCGGTCGGTCACGACATGACGCGCGGCACGTCCGCCTTCAGACGCGTGGTGAGAGGAGACGCGCCGCTGACGCGGCGACCGGTGACGGAACCAGACAACCCGGCCGATTCACACGGGGATTTGTCGACAGAGCCGGTGCGTACAGGCGATGGGCGATAACGATTCCGATTCGGAATGGCTATCTGACGGTATGACAGGGGGCTGTCGATCGTCGCGTCCCTAGGATTTCCGGATACTCACGGGGCACTTGAGTCTGCCGGCGAGGCGCTCCCCCCACAGTCGCACCAGCGAAAGGGCCTCGCCCGAAGGGGAATTCTGTGTTTTCTGCTTTCTCTGTACCCAGGCGGGGCTCGGCCCGCCCGACCGCCGCGGCCCTGGCTTCGGTGCTCCTCGCCGCGGGGGCGCTGGCCGGGGCGGGACCGGCCGCGGCGCAGGAGGCACCGCAGCACCGGGGCGGTGCTGCGGCCACGCTCGACGGGCTGAAGACCTACGACAAGGCCGTCCTGCGTACAGAGGGCGGCGACCAGCAGATCCCCGCCGGCCTGTTCGAGATGGCCGTCGACGGCGGCGGCACGCTCAAGACGTACTGCGTCGACGTCCACCGCCCGACGCAGGAGCAGGCGAAGTACCTGGAGACCTCCTGGGACCAGACCTCGCTCGGCGCCAACCGGGACGCCGGCAAGATCCGCTGGATCCTGGAGCACTCGTACCCGCAGGTGAACGACCTGAGCGTGCTCGCCAAGCGGGCCGGGGTCGACTCCCTCACCGAGCAGACCGCGGCCGCCGGCACCCAGGTCGCCATCTGGCGCTACTCCGACCACGTGAAGGTCGACGCGCTCGACCCGAAGGCGGAGAAGCTCGCCGACTTCCTGGAGAAGAACGCGCGCGGCGCCGCCGAGCCCAGAGCCTCCCTGACCCTGGAGCCCAGCGCCGTCTCCGGCAAGGCCGGCGGGAAGCTCGGCCCCGTCACCGTCCGCACCAACGCCGACCGCGTCACCGTCGCCCCGCCCGCCGACGCCGCCAGCGGCGTCAAGGTCGTCGGCAAGGACGGCAAGCCCGTCACCACCGCCGTCAACGGCGGCGAGCTGTACTTCGACGTGCCGGCCGACGCGGCCGACGGCTCGACCGCGCTGACCGTGCAGGCCACCACCTCGGTACCGGTCGGCCGGGCCTTCGCCGGGGCCACCCAGAGCCAGACCCAGATCCTGGCCGGCTCCAGCGAGTCGACCGTCTCCGCCACGGCGAGTGCCACCTGGGCGAAGAAGGGCGCCATCCCGGCGCTCTCGGCCCAGAAGAACTGCGCGAAGGGCGGCGTGGACATCACCGCCGCCAACAAGGGCGACGAGCCGTTCACCTTCGGGCTCATGGGCGCCGAGCACACCGTCCCGGCCGGGCGGTCGCGGACCGTCACCGTGCCGGTCCAGGAGGACCAGGCGTACGACTTCACCATCGAGGGCCCCGGCGGCCTGACCAAGAACTTCAAGGGCATCCTCGACTGCCGGACCTCCGGCGCCCCCGGCACGGCGGCCGGACCCGGCACCGGCACCCTCGACCAGCCCGGGAACCGGCCCGCCCCCGCCACGGCCGGCGAGGCCCCCCTCGCCGTCGACGGCCCCGACCTCGCCGAGACCGGCAGCTCCGACGCCACGCCCATGATCCTCGGCATCGCGGTCGTCTTCGTCGCCCTCGGCATCGCCGCGGTCCTCTTCGTCCGCAAGAAGCAGCCCGCGTCCGACGACGAGTAGCCGCCCCGACAAGCGGCGACGCCCGGTCACCGGGCGATCACGACGGCCCCGGCTCGCCTTGGCGCACCGGGGCCGTCGCCGCACGCGAGTCCATACCCGTTTCCGTCCCGGGGTGGACGTCAGGCAAGATGGGGTGTATCTGCCCACACATCGATTGCCGGACGGTTTCTCTTGGCTGAGTACATCTACACGATGCGCAAGACGCGCAAGGCGCACGGCGACAAGGTGATCCTTGACGACGTCACGCTGAGCTTCCTGCCGGGAGCGAAGATCGGTGTGGTGGGTCCCAACGGTGCCGGTAAGTCCACGGTGCTGAAGATCATGGCCGGACTGGAGCAGCCGTCCAACGGTGACGCGTTCCTGTCGCCCGGCTTCAGCGTCGGCATCCTCATGCAGGAGCCGAAGCTCGACGAGTCGAAGACCGTCCTGGAGAACGTCCAGGACGGCGCTGCCGAGATCATGGGCAAGCTCACCCGCTTCAACGAGGTCGCCGAGCTCATGGCGACCGACTACTCCGACGCGCTGCTCGAAGAGATGGGCAAGCTCCAGGAGGACCTCGACCACGCCAACGCCTGGGACCTCGACGCCCAGCTGGAGCAGGCCATGGACGCGCTGGGCTGCCCGCCCGGCGACTGGCCCGTCAACAACCTCTCCGGTGGCGAGAAGCGCCGTGTCGCGCTCTGCAAGCTGCTGATCGAGGCGCCCGACCTGCTGCTCCTCGACGAGCCCACCAACCACCTCGACGCCGAGTCGGTGAACTGGCTGGAGCAGCACCTGTCGAAGTACGCGGGCGCCGTTGTCGCCGTCACCCACGACCGGTACTTCCTGAACAACGTCGCCGAGTGGATCCTGGAGCTCGACCGCGGCCGCGCGATCCCCTACGAGGGCAACTACTCGACGTACCTCGACAAGAAGGCCGCCCGCCTCAAGGTGGAGGGCCGCAAGGACGAGAAGCGCGCCAAGCGGCTCAAGGAAGAGCTCGAGTGGGTCCGCTCCAACGCCAAGGGCCGCCAGACCAAGTCGAAGGCGCGTCTCGCCCGGTACGAGGAGATGGCCGCCGAGGCGGACAAGATGCGGAAGCTGGACTTCGAGGAGATCCAGATCCCGCCGGGCCCGCGTCTGGGCTCGGTCGTCGTCGAGGTCAACAACCTCTCCAAGGCGTTCGGTGAGAAGGTCCTGATCGACGACCTGTCGTTCACGCTGCCGCGCAACGGCATCGTGGGCGTCATCGGCCCGAACGGTGCGGGCAAGACGACCCTGTTCAAGATGATCCAGGGTCTGGAGACGCCGGACTCCGGTGCGATCCGCGTCGGCGAGACCGTCAAGATCTCGTACGTCGACCAGAACCGTTCCAACATCGACCCCAAGAAGTCCCTGTGGGCCGTCGTGTCGGACGAGCTGGACTACATCAACGTCGGCCAGGTCGAGATGCCTTCGCGGGCGTACGTCTCCGCGTTCGGCTTCAAGGGCCCGGACCAGCAGAAGCCGGCCGGCGTCCTGTCCGGCGGTGAGCGCAACCGCCTCAACCTGGCGCTGACGCTCAAGGAGGGCGGCAACCTGCTGCTCCTCGACGAGCCGACGAACGACCTGGACGTCGAGACCCTGTCGTCGCTGGAGAACGCGCTGCTCGAGTTCCCGGGCGCGGCCGTGGTCATCTCCCACGACCGCTGGTTCCTGGACCGGGTCGCGACCCACATCCTCGCCTACGAGGGTGAGTCGAAGTGGTACTGGTTCGAGGGCAACTTCGAGTCGTACGAGAAGAACAAGGTCGAGCGGCTCGGTGCGGACGCGACGCGTCCGCACCGCGCCACGTACAAGAAGCTGACGCGGGGCTGATCTTGTCGCGTCACATCTACCGCTGCCCGCTGCGCTGGTCGGACATGGATGCCTTCGGGCACGTCAACAACGTCGTCTTCCTCCGGTACCTGGAGGAAGCGCGGATCGACTTCATGTTCCGGCTGGCGCCGGGGGACGGTTCGCCGTCGTTCGCGGGCGGGTCCGTCGTGGCCCGGCACGAGATCGACTACAAGCTGCCGCTGGTGCACCGGCACGAGCCGGTGACGATCGAGTCGTGGGTCACGAAGATAGGCGCCGCCTCCCTGACGATCGCGTACGAGGTCAAGGACACGGACGCCGACGGCACGGAGCGCGTGTACGTGCGCGCCTCGACGGTCGTCGTGCCGTACGACCTCGAAGCGGCGCGGCCGCGCCGGATCTCGGCGGAGGAGAAGTCGTTCCTCCTGGAGTACCTGGACGACGGCGACGCCGGCCGGGCCGGCCGGCGGGAATCGCGGGGGGCTGTCGCCGCATGACGGCGCTCGGGCGGCGGCTGGTGCTCGCCGACGCGGGGGAGGCGGCGGATCTCGCCGCCTTCCTCGGACGGCTGATCCATTACGACCGGGCCGCGGCGGTGCGACTCCAGGCGGGCACCGCGGCGGTGGCCGTCTTCGGGCGGCCGCCGTCGTTCGAGGTGCTGGCCGTGCGCACGTCCCGGCTCGCGGTCGGCGTCGCGGCCGGTGGCGGCGCCGGCGGCCGTGACGGCGCGGACCCGGGCGGTACGGACGAGCTGGACGTCACCGTCTCCGCCGGGGAGCTCCTCGAAGGCATCGACGAGGCAACCGGCGCGGTCCTGGTGCCGCGGGCGGTGACCGGCCCGCCGTGGGCCGGGGTGCTGCCGCCCCGCGGCGGATGGCGGCAGGTTCCCGGGCTCCCGGGGCCCGACGCCATGCGCGCGGCGGTCGCCGCCGCCGTCGCCGAGTTCCGCGCGCGGGACGAGGCCCTGGCCCCGGAGGACCGGACGCGGGCCGCCCGGGACCGTATCGGCCGCGAGATCTGGTCCCGCACGCTGGGCGACACGGAGCTGCCCCTGCGGGCGGTGCACGCCGCGCACTCGCTGGGCTTCCTGCGCCCCGGCGCGGACCCGGCGGCGGTGGCCCTGCTGTCGGCCGCCGGCTGGCTGCGCCTGCGCACCCCGTACGGCTCGGTGGCGGTGCGCCGCGCCGGGCTCGGGGTGCTCTCGGTGGCCCCGGTGTAGGTGGGGTCAGCGGCTCGGTACGGAACGCCTGGAAGATCTGCTCCGCCGTCGCGGAGTCGAGTTCGCCGGTCGGCTCCCGACGGGTCGTTCGCCAGGGCCACCGCGATCGCCGTTCGCTGCTGCTCGCCGCCGGACATCTGCTGCGGGCGGCGGTCGCGGCAGTGCGCGACCTCCAGCATCGTCAGGAGCGCGTCGGCGCGGGCCGTGCGCTCGCGTCCCCGGCCGCGCAGTTGCATCGGCAGCGCCACGTTCTGGGCCGCCGTCAGGTACGGCAGCAGGTTGCGCGCCGTCTGCTGCCAGACGAATCCCACCACGTCCCGCCGGTACCGCAGCCGCTCCTTCGCGCCCATCGCCAGCAGGTCGCGGCCCGCGACCCTCGCCGCGCCGGCCGTCGGCTCGTCGAGGCCGGCCAGGATGTTCATCAGGGTCGACTTGCCGCTGCCCGACGCGCCCACCAGGGCCATCAACTCGCCCTCCTCGACCAGGAGGTCGAGACCCCCCGAGACGCCACGCCGTGGTGCTGCGCGCCACAGCGGCCCGGGGCCGGTCGGCGTACGGTCACGACGCGCTGATCTCCTGCGACCGGCTGGTGCGCATCTTCACCACCGACGGGGTGGAGGTGCAGGCGCTCCAGGGCAGAGTCGGAGGACGGGGGAAACCGCTTCCACGGCGGACTTGACGCGATCGTGACCGGATTCCGGTCGCCGGTCACCGCGATGCGTGCGCGGCGGCGACGCCCGTGCGTCCGGCGGGTGCCGGACGGGACGCGCCGGCCGCGGCGCGCGGGCCGGCCCCGGTGTTCAGCCGTCGGTGTTGAGCATCGACGCGGCGGCGTACGTGAGGTAGTTCCACAACTGCCGCTCGTGCTCCTCGGACAGACCGATGTCGTCGACGGCGGCGCGCATGTGCCTGAGCCAGGCGTCGTGCGCGGCCTTGTCGACGGTGAACGGCGCGTGCCGCATCCGCAGGCGGGGGTGGCCCCGGTTGTCGCTGTACGTGCGGGGTCCGCCCCAGTACTGCATCAGGAAGAGGGCGAGCCGCTCCTCGGCGGGGCCCAGATCCTCCTCCGGGTACATGGGCTTGAGCAGCGGGTCCTCCGCGACTCCCTGGTAGAACCGGTGCACCAGGCGCCGAAAGGTCTCCTCGCCGCCGACCTGCTCGTAGAAGGTCTGCTCCTGAAGCGTGCCGCGCGGAATCTCTTTCACCCGTCCATCGTCTCAGACGGACCGGCCGACGACCTAAGGACTAGGACCGGCCCCCGCTGTTCCCGGCCACGCCCCGGCCGCCCCCGGCGCCGCCGGAGGCTCGCCCGGCGGCCCGTGCCGCGCGACAGTGGGCGTATGGGCGCACCTCACAGGGACATGTACGCCGAGGCCCGGGCCGCGCTGGTGGCGGAGATGGCGGCGGCCGGGGCCCTCGGCGATCCCGCCTGGCGTGCGGCCTTCGCCGAGGTGCCGCGGCACCTGTTCGTGCCGTACTTCTTCGTCGGCGGCCCGGCCGGCCACGAGCGGCTGTGGGGGGAGGACCCCGATCCGCGGCGGCGGGAGCGGTGGCTGCGCGGGGTGTACTCGGACACACCGCTGGCCACGCGTATGCGCGGGGGCGAGCTGGTCTCCTCCAGCAGCCAGCCCTCGCTGATGGCGGGGATGCTGGACGAGCTGGACGTACGGGACGGGCAGGCCGTACTGGAGATCGGCGCGGGCACCGGCTACAACGCGGCGCTCCTCTCGCACCGCCTCGGCGACGAGCTGGTCACCACCGTCGACCTCGAACCGGAGATCACCGAGTCGGCGCGCGGGCACCTGGCGGCAGCGGGTTACCACCCGGCGGTCGCCACCGGCGACGGCGCGCTCGGCTGTCCGGCCCGGGCCCCGTTCGACCGGATCATCGCGACCTGCGCCCTGCCGTCCGTGCCGCGCGTCTGGATCGCGCAGTGCCGGCCGGGCGCGCGGATCCTGGCGCCGCTGGCGACCGGGCTGATCGCCCTGGACGTACGGGACGCCGCGCACGCGGAGGGGCGCTTCCTGCACACCCCCGCGTACTTCGTCCCGCTGCGCGGCGCGGTGGAGCAGGGCCCGGCCAGGCATCTGGGCGGGCTGCCGCGGCGGGCGCTGGAGAACGACCTGTTCCGCTTCATGCTGGTGCTGACGGCGGGGGGCCTGGACCCGCACGAGGCACTGACCCTGTGGCACCGGGAGCAGCGGCCCGCGCGGGAGCGCTTCGGCGTCACGGTCACCGAGGACGGCGAGTGGGCCTGGCTGGACGACCCGCGGGGACCGTACGCGTGGCCGCTGCCGGGACGCGGCGCGGGGGCGTAGGGGCGGGCTTCGGCGCGGGGCTCGGG
>NZ_VBVX01000216.1 GCF_005981925.1 Streptomyces albidochromogenes | reverse complement strand
CTGCTGTTCAGCGGGTTGTCGTGGGTGACTCGGCTGCTGTCATGGATGCCGATCTGGTGCTGACGTTTTTGGTGATTATGCAGGTCGGTTAGTTGCCGATCGGTACAGCATGGGGTGTGTTGTCGATGGTCAGGGCCGTGGTAGCGGTGTCAGTCACCTGTGCAGTTGCCGCACGAAGGTTTGCTTGAGCAGCACTGCGGTAGTTCCATCGGCGGGTTCGCAGTCAGCCTGTGAACTCGCATGACGGGGCGCGATGCAGCTCAGCGAGGGCGTCGCCCTGTCACCTCTTCCCATCGATCACGTGCGGCGTCGAGTTTGGCCTGCGTCTTGTTCAGCGGCTCGTTGTTGCTGTGACGAGCGGTCACCTCATCCAGCACGTGGCGTGCCACCCCACTGTGCGCCTGCCCCCGGATGCCAAGGCGCCGGGACCAGGCGCGTGAGCGAGCCAGGAGCCGTCGGCTACCGCGCTGACTTTTCGCGGGTCGCGGCTGTCAACGTGCTGCGGAGTTGGCTGACGGTACGCCGCCACCGGCGGGCCCCGGCGCCGTCGAACCAGGTGTCCGTGGACTGCAGGTCCTCGAGTTCGTCCAGTTCCGTCAGCAAAGACGAGATGTCCTGACGTGCTGTCGTCCTGCCGACGGTCTGTGTGAGGTCGTGCAGGCGGTGTGCCGCGCGGTAGTAGGCGACCTGGGTTTCGCTGAGGCGGCGGATGGCATATCCGCCGCACTTACTGCACGGGTCGAACCTGGTGTTCTGCAGGAGCTGTTCGATCGTGACCAGGTCATCGTCGCTGGCGACTCCGCGGTCCCGGAGATGCCGGCATGCGGGGGAGTGGGCCCGGCCCTGGTACTGCCCGGCGGCGTCCGTCGTATAGACCTGTACCGGTGCGAGGACTCCCAGCGGAAGGCCCGAACCGCTGCCTGTATCGGAGGCCGGCTCGAACGGTTCCAAATCCAGCTGCTCCATGGCCAGCAGGCCGTGCCAGACATCTCTGGTGAAGGGGCCGAGGCGACGGCCCTCGTCTTCGTACCTGCCGTCGAGTTCTCGCAGGTCCCGCACCCCGCGGGCAAGGGCCAAGGACCGCAGGGCCCTGTTGACGTCCTGCCGCCCCTTGCACAGGCGTACAAGCAGCCGCTCTCCCTCTCCTGTGCTCAAGCTGCGGCCGAAGTCCGGGTTAAGGGAATCGTGGACACGCGGCAGCCACACGCTTTCCCCGTCCGGCGCGCCGTCCGCCGACGCAGCGTCGCGCCGGGCCTCAACGAGCGTGCCGGGCAGGTCATCGGCGCCGGCGATGATGACGCCCTCCCATCCGGCAGCGCAGCGCCGCTCCAGGACGGTCAGCGCGATGACCTCCGGCCCCGCCGTCATGGAGAAGACGAGGTAGAGCTGGTCGGGATCCCGGGAGGCGAGGCGCAGTGCCCGCAGGTGCGCGGCAGTGACCGGGCGCCTGTCGCTGACCGGTGTGTCGTCGAACACCCCTGGGCCCAAGGGCTGTTCCTCCTCGGGCGGAAGCTCCGGCGCGGCCGCCACCGCCGCGTCCTGCGCAATGCAGGAGAGCGCCGACCCGTTCCGCGACAGGAGCCGAGCGGCAACAGGCTCCGGCACCCGCAGGGCCACGGTGAACTGCTCCCAGTGCGTTTCGACGGCATACGAGGCCAGGACGCCCAGCTCCCATTCCGTGAGACGGCTGAGCGGGGAATCACCGTAGACGCGCCGCCCTGCAGCGTCAGGATGAGGCAGGCGAGCGATCACGTCTCTCTCTGCCTGGCCCGATGCCGTGCCCTTCTCCGCCTCGGCCTGCCACTCGGCAAGCAGCACCCCGGCGCGGGCCAGCATCTCGTCTCGCCCCTTGCGCCGGCTGCTCATGCCGTCTGTCAGGTAGTGGGCGAGATAGGTTTGCTGGCTGGGATGGTCCCAGCCGTCGGCTACCTTGTGCTGCCACCTGTGCCACAGGGACCTCAGCTGCCGTGCCACCTCCGCCGGGGAACCGAGCGGTGTAAACGCCGGGTCGTCCTCGGGCAGAGCAGGGTCGTCCATGGCCGACACGGCTGCCGACAGGATGAGGACATCAGTGGTGACCAGCCGAGAAGCCTGTCCCAGCAGCGCGTTGAGGCGATCCCTCTTCAGCTGCACTCGGGGAGCGGCCCAGGGCTCCAGCCACGGAAACAGACTGAGGATCTGATGGGCGCGGTGCAGGCTTGACGCCGCACGTCGCCATTCATCGAAGACCTGCTCGCGCACGGCCTGCGCCTCGCGCAACGCCTCCCCTGCACCGTCCTCGTCCTCGTCCTGGTCCTCCGTGTCGTTCTGGCCGCTGGAAGGCGTGCGGTTCAGCACCGCCGCCGCCTGGTTGACATCATCGTCGCTGTACGCGTCTTCGTCAGCCGCACCGTAGTTGTCGAGTTGGTACAGCAGCCCCAGTCCGCTCAGAGCCCCCAGAAAGATCCCCAACCCGGTGCCCCGGCGGGCCCACGCCCCGAACTCGGCACACCTGGGGCACAAACGGCCTACCACGGTGGCGTCCAGCGCAACCTCCCGCCGGGCAACTCCTGCCGAGCGGATGTAGGAACACGACGCTGAAACATGCAGTTTCGCCTGCTTGCCCTTCGCCGACCAGACCGTAATCTCGGTCCCTTCGAAGGGACCGAGCGGCACCTCCGGCGTCAGCAGACCGTACGTCACACGACCTCCCCTTGTCCCCACCGAGCCTATCCCTCGCCCCTCCCCTTGACAGGCCAACCGGCATCCAAGTCGGCTACCAGTGGCGGTAGTTCGCCACGAGCCCCGCCCGCCGCCCGTAAACCTGAAGAATCAGCTGGCGGGGATCCCGGCGGGGTGGCACCGGCGCGCTTTGCGGCCCGAGCCGCACGGGCACGCGGCGTTCCTGGCAATGCTGCGCCCGGGCCCTTCCGGCCGCGGAGACGCGCTGCGAGGGACCATGCTCTCCCCGCGGGCGCGCCATGCCTGAAGCGGCACCGGAAAGCCGCCGGCGCGCTCAAGAACCCAAGGGCCCACAGCGCCGAACGCCTCGTCCTGAGAACCGCGCGAGAACTCGAGGATCTCTTGTGCACTGCCCTTCAAAGTCGACATCAGGCACGTCGAGGACCACAGGCAGTGGTGGCTTGAGCGAGACATCCCGGCAGCGGTCATCGACCCGGACCGGCCGGGGGGAGCGGTCGAAGACCGTCGGCCCCGAAGCCCGCATCGGCGAGCCTGCCCATCAGTGCGGGTATGGGTACCGCCGCCCGGGCCCCGGTGCACACTGGCAATCACTGAACTTCAACGACTCCCCCTCGCGCCAGCGTCTCCAGGTCTCATCCTGATGGTGCCGACGAGCACCCGTTAAGACTCTGCGGAATCGGTTCGTTTGGCTTTCGGAGACGCCCTCAGAGCGGGTGGCGTCTCCCGGGTGTCCGAGGAGCTGTCCGGTCGTTTCTGTGTTCGCTGGCGGGTGTTACTGCCAGAAGAGGCTTTCGATGATGATCTGTGGTTCTGCGGTGCGGTGGACGAAGGTGTAGCGCAGCCATCCGTGGCCGTGGTCGAAGTACAGGATGTGGGCGCCGCGTGGTTCGGTGGAGCGGACGGGTTCGATACTGACTTTCGTGAGGTCGAGGCCGTCGTCGCGGTAGGGGTGACGGCAGGTGATGAGGTCGATGACCGCGTCATTGATGAGGTCCCGCACGCGGGCGGGTAGAGCGTCGCGGTACTCGGCGGCCAGCTTGGTCCAGTCCGCGGCCCAGGGCGGGCCGGTGAACTCGTCGCTCACTCGCCGGGCCCGAGTCTGCGGACGTTGTGGTGAATCCGTGAGGCCTCTTCCAGCAAGTCCTTCGCCTTGTCCGGATCCGTGCACTGTGCGGCACGTGCTTCGAGGTCGCGGACGTGGTGGTCGAGCTCGGGGTCGCGCGCCAGGGCGTACTCGCCCCACCAGCGTGCGAGAAACGCCGGGGCTGCGCCGATGTCGTAGGTGTCGGCGATCTTCGTCCGCCAGTTGGCTTCGAAGTCGTCCAGCAGCTGCGGGGCGTGCGCGGCGATCGCCGCGCGGAGTGCGGCGATGCTGCGCTCGGGCATCGGCGGGACGCCTCTGGAGGGGCGGGGGGCGGTGGTCATGGTCGGTTCCTCCTCGGGGCAGCGCCACCACGATAGTGCGTAAGGCTTGAGGCGAAAGGGCAGCCGAGGGATTTGCCCGCTGCCGTGAGTCCGGCGTGATCCCAATCTTGGACGTTTGTTCGATTCGATCGGGTGCCGTGTCGCGGCCCTAGGGCGTGTTTTAGAAGTTGCTGGTGTGCTGGGTGTGCCGTCCGGGAAAGTCGCGGGCGGCCATCCAGATCGTGAGGTCACGTGCGATCCGGTCGATGCTGGTCTCGGTGACGACGTCATGTTCGCGGCGGACGACCTCATAGCCCCCTTCATTCAGGACCGCGACCGAGGTGAACCAGGCCGGGTCGTCTTCATCGGGCTGGATGACGACGAAGGTGTTGTCCGAGTCGTTGAGTTCGTCGATCAGCACGAACAGCGCGTCCTCGGACGGGTCGTCGACGTGGTCGCCGCTCTCGCTCTCGGCCCGGTAGTACGCAGCCCCCATCGGCCCTGTCTCCCCTCAACCCGCTGACCTGATCGCGGCCAGAATGACACGCGGGACCGACACTTCCGGCAGGTCACAGCCATTCGTTGATCGCGGCGATGAGGACGGTAGCTTCGAACCGAACCGCGAGCTTGTCGAACCGGGTGGCCACCGCCCGGTTCCGCTTCAGCCGATTGATGCCGCACTCGACCGCGTGCCGTGCCTTGTAGTCCTCACGGTCGAAGGCAGGAGGCCGCCCGCCCGACATTCCCCGGCGCTTGCGGTGGCCGGCCTGATCGGCCGGTTCTGGAATCGTGCAGCGGATCCCGCGCCGACGCAGATAGGCACGGTTCGCGCGCGACGAATAGGCCTTGTCGGCCCGCACCCGCAACGGACGGACCCGTGGCCGACCCAGGCCGAGGCGAGGAACCCGGATGGCTTCCAGCACGCCAGTGAACTGTGGGCTGTCTCCCCGCTGCCCGGTTGTGACCAGCAGCGATAACGGCCTCTGTCCTTGTTCGCAGGCCAGGTGAATCTTCGTGGTCCAGCCCCCGCGGGACCGGCCCAGGCCGTGCGAAAGCCCGGGCGCCTGGCGGCAGGTCACCGGAGATCGAGGGCAGATGGTCCAGGTAGCGAGCCGGGTTCAAGACCCCTGACAAGTCGCCGACCTGCGCATCGAGATTGACGTACTCCATCGACCTTCGCTCCCGCTCATGACTTCCCACTGGCCGACGAATCGTCGCACAGACTCACCAAATGAGATGACGTCTTACGCGCGAGTGCCAGGAGTTACTGATCTTGTGTGACAGTAGTTTCACGGACGCGTCCCGGTTGCGTACCGCCCGACGACTGGCCGAGATCTGACGGCTAGCCTGACCGGGCTCTAGACGCCCGAGGGGGCGTCAGCAACATACGGGCGAAACGGGGACGGGGAACCGACATGGGCAGACGTGACGGGCACGCGGTGTCACGCAGGCAGGCGATCAGGCTGGCCGGGACGGGGCTCGGCTTGGCCGTGCTGGGGGCAGGCGCATGGGGGTGCACACCCGAGGAGGCAACGGGCGCGTCGGGCGGCGGCACAACTCCCGGTGGAGGCAAGGGCGGTGACACCAACAAGGGCGGTGACACCTTCACCACCCCGCCCCCGGGCACCGAGCCCAAGCCGCTGTGGCAGCAGAAGACAGCCAACGACGACCTGGCCGGGATCCACGCGCTCGCGGTCATCGGGGACACGGTCGTGGTGTCGGGTGACCCGCTGGTGGGGCGTGACGCCGTCAGCGGCAAGGAGAAGTGGTCACGGCCGGGCGTCACCATTCCAGGTGCCAAGCTGATCACCGGCGGCGGGACGCTCTATCTCGCCAGCGCCGAGTACGACGGCGACGTGGTGGGCCTCGACCCGGCCACGGGCAAGGAGACCTGGCGCAGCCGCCTGGGCAAGGAGTACGAGCAGCCGCGCCCCATCGCGGCCGACGACCGACACGTCTACGTCCTCGCCGGGATCCTGGAAGAGGACTCCTCGACGCCGACCAATGTGATCGCCGGGATCGACACCACCTTCGGCAAGATCGCCTGGCGTGAAAAGCGGGACAAGGGGACCGAGGAGTTTGGCATCACCGCCACGGTCGTCGGCGGGCGCCTCGCGTACACCGATTTCCGGAAGAACGTGACCGTCCGCGACACGACGACGGGCCAGCAGCTCTGGACGAAGAAGATCGGCAGGTCCAACTACCACCGCTTTGCCGTGCACGAGGACCTGTTGATCGTGCCGGACGGGCAGCGGCTGCGGGCGTTCGAGCTGGACGCGGGCACGGAACGCTGGTCGCTGGCGAATGAGAAGTTCACCTGGTTCAACGATCCGCAGGTCCTGGACGGGGTGCTCTACGCCTCCGACAGCGCGTACGGCATGTGGGCGGTGGACCCCGGAACGGGCAAGCAGATCTGGCACAACAAGGACCTGGTGGGCAAGGCTGCGGAGGCGTGGCAGTTCGCCAAAATGGGCGGCACGCTGTACGGCGCGACCGAGCACGACAAAAACGGCGGCGTGCATGCCTTCGACGCGGCGACCGGAAAGCTGCGCTGGACGTACAACGACAACACCGGTGAGAACCAGAAGTGGTACGTGGTCCCGGCGGGCAAGCGGCTGGCCGCGATGCACGCCAAGCGGCTGTACGCGCTGCCGGCCGTCTGAGCTTGTCATTTGTCCAGTCGGCGGGGCTTGGTGCTCTTCTTGTGATGGGCGGGTCTGGTGTACGCCTCGCCGGTTGCGAGGGCGCCGGCGACCTTGTCGAGGAGACCCTCGCCGGCACTTTGATATCCGTGAGATCGCGGCAACGCTGAAGAGCTGGACGAACTGACTCCCGCACTCAGCACCTGACGAAGCCGATGCGAGTCATGACGTCGAGGAGTTCGTCGGGTGTGGTGCCCCAGCGGTCATCGGGGAACATGGGGTCGAAGCAGAGTCGCAGGGCCTGGTCCTCGGCCCAGAGGAACGTGCCGACGGCGTTGACGTTGACGAAGTGGGAGACCCAGCTAGCCCCGGCGGAGGCCGGCAGGACTCGTTCTTCGGTGACCCCGAGGTAGCCGTTTGGCTCGATCAGCAGCGTCCAGGCGCCGACAGTCGTCATGCCGATCAGCTGGCGGGCACCATCCTCCAGGTCGTACTGGGCGAAGGCGGCGTCGACGACTTCGACTATGCCCTGCAAGGGAGCCTCCAGTCGTCTTTCCAGCCGGGACATCAGCTCAGCAGGGGACAGGCCCCGCACGAGGGTGAAGCAGTACGCCTCGGCGATGTCTGGAAAGTCGTTCTCGAACCACGCATAGTCCACCCCGGTCTTCGTCATGCCGACCATCCTTGCTCCTGTCGCTGACAGTGGAAGGACGCCGTGGTCGTCAGCGGGAATCGGAAGCCACATCCACCAGTTCGGGAAGCGATCTCATCCCTGGACTCCGCGGCTGCTGTCAGTGCCCTCTGTCACGATGCCTCGGTCAACATCATGATCAGGAGAGACCATGGGCACCTGGGACATCGGCCCCTTCGACAACGACACCGCAGCGGACTTCGGCGGTGACCTTGACGAGGCAGCCGCAGGCGAACGCGAGGGCACCGTCCGCTGCACTCTCGCACGTGTGATCGACACCGTGGGCTACCTCGCAGCACCCGAATCCGAGAGGGCCGTAGCTGCGGCCGCCCTTATCGCCGCGCAGTGTCCTGGGGGTGAGCCTGCCGATCCGATTTATGGGCCGGAGGAGCCCCTTCCCGACCTCACTGGCCTGCGTGACCTCGCCCTTCAGGCCCTCGAACGCGTCATGACCGAGCCGTCAGAGTTGATGGACCTCTGGGCCGAGTCGGATGGCGGATCCTGGCGCGCCAACATCCGCCGCCTGCAGAACGTGCTGCTGCCGCAGCCTCCAGGTGAACAGCTCAACCTGATCTGACCCACCGCAACCGCTACTCGAGTTCTCCCCGGAAGGCCACCATGAGCTGGGACGTGCTTCTCCTCCGCCTGCCTGACGACATCACCTCGGTGCAGGAGATCCCCGCCGACTGCAGCCCGGACCCGCTCGGCCGGCGGCACGACGTCCTCGCGGCCGTCACCCAGGCCTGTCCCGAAGTTGATCTCTCGGACCCCACCTGGGGCGAACTCTCCGGCGATGCTTGGTCCATCGAATTCAACATCGGCTCGGAAGACCCCGTGGACTCGGTCATGCTCCACATCCGGGGCTCCGGCGACGACGTGCTGATCCACGTCTTCCGCCTTGCCGACGCTCTGCGGTGCCGAGTGCTCGACTGCGCGGGAGGGGACCTGATAGCTCCGGGGCAAACATCGGGCTGGCACTCCTTTCAGCAGTTCCGCGATCGAGTAGTCGGACCCTCTCAGTGATGCCCCCAGGCCGCAGCACTAGGGTCCGTCTTCAAAAGGATCTTGCCCAGAGTAGGAATGAGGCGAGGCTGACCGCTGCTTCGTAGGAGGTGGCGGTCTTGTCGTATCTGGTGGCGATGCCGCGGAAGCCTTTGAGGTGGTTGAAGCAGCGTTCGACGGTGTTGCGTCGGCGGTAGGTCTCGCGGTCGAAACCAGGTGGCCGGCCGCCGCGACTGCCGCGGTTTCGGCGGTGCTTCTTCTGGTCGTCTTTCTCGGGGATCGTGGAGGCGATGCCGCGTCGTCGCAGGTAGGCGCGGAATGCCCGGGAGCTGTAGGCCTTGTCTGCCACGACATGGTCGGGTGTGGAGCGTGGACGGCCCAGTCCTGTGCGGGGCACGCGTATGCGTTCGAGCAGGGCTTGTGCCATGACGCTGTCGTGTCGTTGGCCGGCGGTGAGCATGAGGGCCAGAGGACGGCCCTGTCCGTCGGCGGCGAGGTGGATCTTGGTGGTCAGGCCTCCTCGGGATCGGCCGAGGGCGTGATCGTCCGGTTCGTCCTGCCGGTGCTTCCCCCTTTTCGTCCGGTGGTGGCGGCGTGCTGATGGGCCCGGACGATGGTGGAGTCGATCTGGACCAGCCAGTCGATGTCGCCGGCCGCGTCCGCGCGGGTCTGGATCTGCTGGGCCGGTGCCCGGCACCCCTGCTGCGCGACCCCGTCGACGACGTGGATGGGGTCCGCGTCATCTACTACGTCACGGCCCTTCGACAGATCACCATCGTCGCGTACGTTGAGGCGTAGGGGCCTCCCGAGCACCCGTGCAGCGCCCCGGACCACCTGGTGGTCCGGGGCGCTACTGCATCCGCTGCGCTGAACTTCGCTCTGCCGCCCGTACCGGATGGGGCGTTCTCCAGTCCTGGTTGCCAGGGGACCGTGACGTCATTGACGACGTCCCGTATGAAGTCCGTTTGCGTCTGATGCCGCCTGGCTGACCCGGTGGCTTGGGGTGGGCCCCCGGTCCGTTGGGGCCCCCGGAGCGCGCGATCCGAAATCCGCGAATGTGCGCGCTTCGAGCGGCTCAACATCGCGGGTGGATCTTGGGTCACGGGCCGGTCGGGTGAAGCGTGGTGGGCGGCGCCGTTTCGGTACGCCGGGACGGGCCACTGGGGTTGAGGCAGGCTGACGAGCAGGTGCCTGTGGTGTGGCGCCGTCAGGCCAGTGTGGTGCGGGGCGTCCATCCAATGCCATCGTTCTCGCACCACGCTGTACTGGCCAGCCACTTGTGGGCGAGCGGGCGGCTCCCCGGGGCGAGGGCCAGTCTGGGCCCTGGGGTATCGGGCTCCCTGGAGCGCGTACACGTTCCCGGCTGCAGGGTGGTGGCGGGGGAGAGAGCGTCGAACTGCCCGTGGAGACGCTGGCGTAGCCGGGCGGATCTCGCTCGGATGGTGCGGGAAGGCGTCCGGGAGGTCGTCGGGTGAGCCGAGCGTGTCCGTCAGTGTCCACGTGTCGGTCCTGTCACTGGCGCAGAATCCGGCCGGCCGTCCGGTGTTCACGGTGTGGTCGTGTTCCCGGCTACGGTGTGCGCGTCGAGGGCTTCGGTGGTGCTGGGGTAGAAGGGCATGAGGGTGCTGACACCGGTGAGGTCCAGCATCCGGGCGAGCCGGTCGGGTACACAAGCCAGCGTGAGGACCCGTTGACGACTTTCGCGCTGCGCAGGATGCCGATGAGGGCGCTGAAGCCGGATGAGTCGCAGAAGGGCACGCGCGTGCAGTCCAGAACCAGGTGCGGGTGACCCTCGGCGATGACCTGCAGTGCCCCGGTGCGCAGGGCGGGGAGATCCTGATCCACGGCTCGCCGTGCCTCTTCACGATCGCCCCCCGCCCGTAGATATTGCACATTTCGACTAGGCTTGGCAGGGGATGTCCCTTCTCGCTGAACTATGTCGGAATGCGAGAGGCGGGCAGGTCATGGCGAAGAATGAAGGAGCGTCCGAGCCCCTGCTCGGTGAGGGGCCGAGTCGCCCAGGGGCACCCAGCAGCATGGCTGGTCGTCGGAGTGGACGAGACCGGCCAGCAGAGAAACGAGAGCGCCCGCCGCTCGCTTCGTTCGGATGAGTACGCGGCGAAAGCGTGGACCGGGCAGAACGATGTCCAAGGAGGAGAACGAGGCGGTCTCCGGCGACACAGTCCGAGCGGGTCGCGCCGCGGTAGTGGACAGCGCAGGCTCCCGAAAGGAGCCGGCTGATGCGCTACAACATCGGCAGTCGGGCCGTACGGCTACTGATCAACGCCATCTGCATCTCGAAGTGAGTCCCTTGGCGTGTGGTCGTGCGGGCAGTCACCACAGCCGGATGCTGCACGCGTCGGCCATTCGAACAACAGTGCCTGGAAGGTAAGCGTCATGGATAACAGCACCAAGGCGGCTCTCGCGGCTGGCATCGCGGGGGGATACCTCATCGGCCGGACCAAGACGGGCAAGCTCGCTCTGAGTCTTGCAAGTTTCGCGGCGGGTCGGACTCTGGATCCCAAGGCTTTGATCGGCGAGGGGGTCAGGAAGCTGTCCGAGAATCCCCAGTTCGCCGAGCTCGGCGAACTGGTTCGCGGGGAGTTGCTCGACTCGGGGCGTTCCGCATTGTCCGAAATGGCCAACCGAGGTGTCGCATCCCTCACCGGGGCCCTCCAGCAAGGGACGCGCTCTCCAGCGGGCGAGACGAACGGTGAACCGGAAGGCGAAGAGGTGGACGAGGACGCCTACGACGATGAGGGGGAGGGCCAGGAAGCGGAAGACCAAGAGGCGTGGGACGAAGAAGAAGAGCCTGGGGAGGATGAAGAGCTCGAGGAGGGCGAGGAAGAGGAACCCGGGGAGGATGAAGAGCTCAGGGAGGACGAGGAAGAGGAACCCGGGGAAGACGGGGAGGAAGAGCCCGAGCCTGCCAGAACCTCTCGGCGCCGCCCGGCGAAGGGGGCGACGGCTGAGAAGCCTACCGACAGGAGGCCGGGGCCGAAGAATCCTCCCGCCAAGAAGGCGATGGACCGCAAGGCTGCGGAGAGGAAGGCGGCCGGCAAGATGGCTACCTCCAGGAGCGCAGAGGAACAGCCCGCCCGCAAGAGCGGCCGCAGATGACCAGCCAGGACGAACGACCTCGCCCGGGCGATAGCGCGCGATCCGAAATCCGCGAGTGTGCGCGCTTCGAGCGGCTCAACATCGCGGGTGGATCGTGGGTCGGTCCGGTCGGGTGAAGCG
>NZ_VBVX01000215.1 GCF_005981925.1 Streptomyces albidochromogenes | reverse complement strand
GGACGGCGCGTATGAGGTGGTGTCCGGCATTGCGTTCTCCATTGCACTAGTGCATAGTTTGATTTGTGCTAGGGCGAGAGTATCGGATCAGTGGGCGGCGTGCGTCGGAGATTGCCGCGAGTGTGGAGCGAGCGGTGGGGTCCGGGGAGCTGGAGCCCGGTCAACTTCTGCCGCCCATGCGTGAGTTGGCGGCGGACTTGGGGGTCAATCCGAATACGGTCGCGGCGGCGTACCGGACGCTGCGCGAGCGGGGGGTCATCGAGACCTCGGGCCGCCGGGGCAGCCGGGTGCGCCCCCGGCCGGCCAGTACGGCGCGGGACTCGATCAGGGTCGACGTACCGCCCGGCGTGCGGGACCTGAGCCAGGGGAATCCCGACCCCGCGCTGCTGCCGCCGCTGCACGACGCGTTCGCGGCCGCGGTGCGGTGCAACGCGGAGCGGCCCGTGCTGTACGGGCAGGATCCCCTCGATCCGGAGTTCGCGCGGCTCGCGCGGGCCGCCTTCGACGCGGACGGGGTGCCGGGCGGGCCCCTGGCCGTCACGTCCGGGTCGCTGGACGCGATCGAGCGCGTACTGGCGGCGCACCTGAAACCGGGCGACGCGGTGGCGGTCGAGGACCCGGGGTGGAGCAGCCTGCTCGACCTCGTCCCGGCGCTCGGACTGACGGCCGTACCGGTCGGGCTCGACGACAAGGGGCCGCTGCCCGGTGACGTCGAGCGGGCGCTGCGCGGCGGAGCCCGGGCGCTCGTGATCACCGACCGGGCGCAGAACCCCACCGGTGCGGCGGTGAGCGTCGCGCGGGCCCAGGAACTGCGGGGCGTCCTGATGATGTTCCCGGGCGTCCTGCTCATCGAGGACGACCACGGGCACGCCATCGTCGATCTCCCGGTGCGGCCGCTCGGAGGAGTGACTGACCACTGGGTGTTCGTGCGGTCCGTCGCCAAGGGGTATGGGCCCGATCTGCGGCTCGCGATGATGACCGGCGACGCGGTCACGGTGGACCGGGTCGTGGGGCGCCAGCGGCTCGGCCCCGGCTGGGTCAGCCGGCTGGTGCAGCGGGCGGTCGTCGAGCTGTGGGAGGCGGGCGCCGTGGACGTACGGGCCGTCTCGCGCGAGTACGGTCGCCGGCGCGACGCGCTGATACGGGCCCTGGAGGAGCGGGGGGTCGAGGCGCACGGGCGCAGCGGGCTGAACGTATGGGTGCCGGTGGCGGACGAGACCGGCGTGGTGGCGCGGCTGCTGCACGCGGGATGGGCTGTCGCGCCGGGGGCGCGGTTCCGGATGGCCGCGCCCCCGGGCGTGCGGCTGACGGTGGCGGCGATGACGCCGGCCGATGTGGGCCCGCTCGCCGACGCCGTCGCCGCCGCGGCCGGGCCGCCGTCGGGCGGCCGGCGTCATGGGTGACGGGACCGGCCGGGCCGGGCATCGCACGGACCCGACGGGCATGGGTCCGACCCCGGCGCCGGCTCAGGGGCTGGTCGGGGCCGCGGTCCGGCGCCGGGGTCGGCTCTGGGTCAGGGCCGCCCCGGCCAGCACGATGAGCGCGCCCACGGGGGTGTTCCAGCTCAGGTGCTCGCCGAGCAGGGTGACGCCCGCGACCGTGGCGATCACCGGAACGAAGTAGGTGACCATCTGGGCGGTCGTCGGGCCCACCTCTGCCACCAGGTCGTACTGGAGCAGCATCGCGAAGCCCGTACCGAGCGCGCCGAGCGCCAGCACCGCGAGCAGGGGGACGACGGGGAACGAGGTCGGCACGCTCGTGAACAGGGGGGTCACCACGGCGAGCTGGACCGTGCCGAGCAGGAGCTGGGCGCCGGTCATGGAGAGCGCCGAGTTGCCGGTGCCGGCCAGCGTGCGGCGCAGATAGATCCAGCCCACTGGGTAGCTGAGCGAGGCCAGCAGCGCCATCGCCGTACCGCCGAAGTCGAGGCCCGAGAAGCCCTGCCAGGCGCCGAGCACGGTCAGTACGCCGATGAAGCCCATGCCCAGCCCCGCGACGCGGCGGCGGGTCGGGCGGTCCTCGGAGAAGGCCACCAGGGAGAGCGCCATGCCCCACAGCGGCGAGGTGGCGTTGCAGATGCCGGCCAGCGTGGAGGGGATCGTCAGCTCGGAGTAGGCGAAGAGCGAGAACGGCAGGGCGTTGAGGAAGAACGCGGCGACGGCGAGATGGCCCCACGTCCGGGCGCCGCGCGGCAGCCCGACCCGCTTCACGGCCATCGCGGCGGCGAGCACGGCCGTACCGAAGAGCAGTCGCCCCAGGGTCACTTGGAACGGTGCGTACGCCTGTGTGCCGACCTTGATGAACAGGAAGCTGAAACCCCAGATGAGCGCGAGCACCCCGAAGCGGATGCGCCAGTCGAGAGCCGGGCGCCGGTCGGGCGTGGCAGCGCCGTCGAGCGGCTTGTCGTCGAGCGGCTCGTCGCCGAGCGGGGCAGGGGCGGCGGGGGAGGCGGAGGCGAGGGGCAGCGCGGAGGCGGCGGGCTGTGCGGCGCGGCGGCGCAGGGCGACGAAGCTCATGGTTCGTACCCTCGCCCGCCATGACCTCTTAGCACAAGCGAGATTTCGTGGAGACGATCACTTAGTATCGCTTACATGTTGAATCTGGAGCGCCTGCGTACGCTCGACGCCCTCGCCCGGCACGGTTCCGTCAGCGGGGCGGCCGACGGCCTGCATGTGACGACCTCCGCCGTCTCTCAGCAGATGGCCAAGCTGGAGCGCGAGGTCGGTCAGCCCCTGCTCGCCAAGAACGGCCGCGGGGTGCGCCTCACCGACGCCGGCCGGCTGCTCGCCGATCACGCGGCGCGCATCCTCTCCCAGGTCGAGCTGGCGCAGTCCGACATCGAGGCGCAGCGCGGACGTGTCGTCGGCGACCTCACCGTCGTCGCCTTCCCCACCGCTGCCCGCGGGCTGCTGCCGGCCGCGCTCTCCGCGCTCCGCGTCGAGCACCCGCAACTGCGCGTGCAGATGCGGGAGATGGAGCCGGACGAGTCGGTACGCGGGGTCATGCGCGGCGACTACGACCTCGCCGTCGTGCTCGACTGGTACAACAGGCCGCTCTCCATGCCCGAGGGGCTCGCCAAGCAGGAGCTGCTGCACGACCCCGCCGACGTGGCGATGCACGTCGACCACCCGCTCGCCGACCGGGACGCCGTGGACCTGGAGGAGTTCGCCGACGACGACTGGGTCACCTGGGCCGAGGGCGAGTTCTGCCACGAGTGGCTGATGTTCACTCTGCGCGGCAAGGGGGTCGAGCCCCGGATCGCGCATGTCGCCGAGGAGCACGCCACCCAGCTCGCGCTGATCGCCGAGGGTCTGGGGGTGTGCGTGGCGCCCCGGCTGGGACGCGGCCCGGTGCCGGACCGGGTCCGCGTCGTACCGGTGCGGCACGCGATGCGGCGGCACGTGTACGCCGTCTGGCGTGCCGACGCCGACCGGAGGCCGTCGATCCGCGCGGCGGTCGACGCCCTGTGCGCGGCGGGGGAGGCAGTCGTCGGCTGAGTACCCGGCCCGCGCGCGCTCCGGGCTCAGACGGCGCCCAGCTTGCGGAAGTCCCAGGACGCCACCGCGTCCGGTGTGAGGCGCAGCCAGGCGTGCCGGCCGTCGTGCGGCATCCGCGGCATGCCGAAGTACTTCATCGGGAAGAGCCGCTCCGGTACGTCGAGTTCGGGGCAGGGCTCTCCCGTGCGCGGCGACTCGCCGACGAAGACGGCGGTGCCCGACAGTTCGATGCCGCGCAGTTCGCCGTACTCCACGCCGTCGTCGACGACCACCGCCAGCCGCGCGTCCTCGCGCAACTGCGCCCAGCGGCGGCTGCGTGTGATCGAGTACAGCCACAGCGACTCCCCGTCCCAGACGAACCACAGGGCGCCGACGTGCGGGCTGCCGTCCGCCGCGACGGTCGCCACCCGGCACGTGCGCTGTTCGGTGAGGAACGCGTCCCGCTCGGCGTCCGTCATCATGATGCGGCGGCCTCTGCGCTGTGTCGCGGTCATCGGCTTCCCTCCACGGCTCCTGACTGAGTGTCAGAAATCATGGGGTCTCTTCCCTCATCACGCAATGCCCGTTAGCCTCGCGCGCCCAGACCCGAGGGGGAGCCTTGCCGTCGTACGAACAGCTCGCGGAGCAGCTCGATCCGGCGACCACCGTGCTGCTCACCGTGGAATGCCAGCGGGGCGTCGTCGGCCCGGACAGCGCGCTTCCCGAACTCGCCGAGGAAGCGCGCTCCTCGGGCGCCCTCACGCGCGTCGCACGGCTGGTCGCCGCCGCCCACGAGGCCGGTGTCCAGGTGCTGCACGCGGTGGCGGAACGGCGTCCCGACGGGCGCGGCTCCAGCGCCAACGCGCGGCTGCTGCGCGCCGCGCGGCGGCTGCCCGTACAGCAGCTCTCGGGAACGGCCGCGGTGCGCGTCGCGGAACCGATCGACGTCGCGGACGAGGACCTCGTCGTACGGCGGCTGCACGGCCTTTCGCCGCTCTCGGGAACGGACGTCGACGCGCTCCTGCGCAACCTCGGCTGCCGCACCCTGATCGTCACGGGCGTGTCGGCCAATGTGGCGATCCCCAACGCCGTCTTCGACGCGGTCAATCTCGGCTACACCGCCGTCGTCCCCTCGGACGCCGTCGCGGGAGTGCCTTCCGAGTACACGCCCGCGATGATCCGCAACACGCTCGCCCTCGTCGCGACGATCACCACGACCGACGAGGTGCTGGCGTGCTGGAAGCACCCGCGACGGGCCGGTGGCGGGGGCGCGGTCACGCCAGGGTGATCGAGTCGCCCTCGACCTTGATGGCGGCGGCCGGCAGCGGCTGCTTCGCCGGTCCGCCCTTCACCGTGCCGTCCGTGGCGTCGAACATGCTCCCGTGGCAGGGGCAGTTGATCATTCCGTCGACGACGTCCTTGACCGCGCAGCCCTGGTGGGTGCACTTCGACGAGAACGCCTTGAACTGGCCCGCCGTGGGCTGGGTGACGACCACGCCCTGGTCGGCGAAGACCTTGCCGCCGCCCTCCGGGATGTCGGCGGTCTTCGCGAGCACCGCGCCGGCGCCGCCCGCCGGGGCCTCGCCGCCCGCGGGCTTCTCGGCAGCGGTGCCGGCCGGGCTGCCACTGTCCGAACCACCGCACGCCGTCAGCGCGGCGGCGACCCCGGCGGCGCCCACGGCGGCGACCACCGTACGGCGGCCGAACAGCCGCCCTGTCTCCTGAGACCCTGTCATGCCCGTCATGCTCGTACTCCCCTTCGGCGACCTGCTGTGCCGTGTTGTACGAGGCGCCGGGCACCGGTGTTCATCCGCCGAGGATTTTCTTGCTCGCCGGCACACGGGCGAACGGGCGAAGGACTCCACCGGGCATCCATGGCAGCCACCCAGGCGCGCGAATAACTGATCGAAAGCCCGTCAGGACGGCAGTAATCTGGGGAAATGCTCTCCGAAGTCACAGCGACCCGCTACGTCACGCCCCTGCGTGAGGGCGGCTCGCTCCCGGGGATCGTCGAGGCCGACGATCTCGGTACGTACGTCATGAAATTCACCGGCGCGGGACAGGGCCGCAAGACCCTGGTCGCCGAGGTGATCTGCGGCGAACTGGCCCGCGGGCTCGGGCTCCGCGTCCCCGAGCTGGTCACCATCGAGCTCGACCCGGTGATCGGCCTCGGCGAGCCGGACCAGGAGGTGCAGGAGCTGCTCAAGGCGAGCGGCGGCCTGAACCTGGGCATGGACTACCTCCCCGGCTCGATCGGCTTCGACCCGCTCGCGTACGAGGTGGACCCGGCCGAGGCGGGCCGCGTGGTGTGGTTCGACGCGCTGATCAACAACGTCGACCGCTCCTGGCGCAACCCCAACCTGCTCGTCTGGCACGGCGACCTGTGGCTGATCGACCACGGCGCCACCATGATCTGGCAGCACAACTGGCCGACCGCCGCGAGCGCGTCCGCCAAGCCGTACAACGCCTCGGACCACGTCCTCGCCCCCTTCGGCCCCGACATCGCGGCCGCGGCTGCCGATCTCGCGCCGCTGGTCACCGAGGAACTGCTGACCGAGGTCGCCGCGCGGGTCCCCGCCGAGTGGCTGGTCGACGAGCCCGGCTTCGAGAGCACCGACGCGCTGCGCCGCGCCTACGTCGAGGCGCTGCTCCCGCGCGCCGCGACGATCCACGAGCGGATCACGCTCGGCGCGCCGACGAAGGACAGGCCGTCGCAGGCCCCCGGCTGGCTGGCGGACCGCCTGACGCCGAAGACCCGGACGACCGGCGAGCACGACAAGGACGGCGGCGAGTGAGCACCCACCGGGATGTCTTCGAGTACGCGCTGGTGCGCGTCGTGCCGCGGGTGGAGCGCGGTGAGATGTTCAATGCGGGCGTGCTCGTCTACTGCCGCGCCAAGTCCTTCGTCGCCGCCAGGACGCACCTCGACGAGGCCAAGCTGAGGGCGCTGGACCCCGGCGCCGACGTGGCGGGCGTACGGGCCGCCCTGCGCGCCGTGGAGGGCGTCTGCGGCGGCGGTCAGGCGGCCGGTCAGGCGGCCGGCGACGACCCGGGGCGGCGCTTTCGCTGGCTGATCGCACCGCGCAGCACCGTCGTCCAGCCGGGGCCGGTGCACACCGGCCTCACGGCGGATCCGCAGGCCGAGGTCGAGCGTCTGCTGGACCTGCTGGTGCGGTGATCTCCGCTACTGATTCACCGGGTGGATCCTCGGGCCGTTGACACCGGGTGCCATGGCTTCTAGCGTCACGTCTGCTGAAGCTACTAAGCGGTTGCTCAGTGATCGGGAACTCACTCCCGGTGACCCGGCGGCCGCACCCAAGGGCGAGGAGAACCAGCATGTCCACCACCGAGCAGCGTGTCGCGATCGTGACCGGGGCGGCGCGCGGCATTGGCGCCGCCACCGCCGTCCGCCTGGCGGCCGAGGGCCGCGCCGTCGCCGTACTCGACCTCGACGAGGCCGCGTGCAAGGACACCGTCGAGAAGATCACCGCGGCGGGCGGCACCGCTCTGGCCGTCGGCTGCGACGTCTCCGACAGCGGCCAGGTCGAGGCCGCCGTGGCGCGCGTCGCCGCGGAGCTCGGTGCGCCGACGATCCTCGTGAACAACGCGGGCGTCCTGCGCGACAACCTGCTCTTCAAGATGAGCGAGTCCGACTGGGACACCGTGATGAACGTGCACCTCAAGGGCGCGTTCCTGATGGCCAAGGCGTGCCAGAAGCACATGGTCGACGCCAAGTTCGGCCGCATCGTCAGCCTCTCCAGCAGCTCGGCGCTCGGCAACCGCGGACAGGCGAACTACTCCGCCGTCAAGGCCGGCCTCCAGGGCTTCACCAAGACCCTCGCCAAGGAGCTCGGCAAGTTCGGCATCACGGCCAACGCCGTCGCCCCCGGCTTCATCGTCACGGAGATGACGGCCCAGACCGCCGCCCGCGTCGGCATGGGCTTCGAGGAGTTCCAGGCCGCGGCCGCCACCCAGATCCCCGTGCAGCGCGTCGGCACTCCGGACGACATCGCCAACGCCATCGCCTTCTTCACGGGCGAGGACGCCGGTTTTGTCTCCGGCCAGGTCATGTACGTCGCCGGCGGCCCGCTCAACTGACGCCGCACCACTCAAGAGGGACTGAGGGACATGGCTGCTGAGGCAGAGGTACGGGACAGCGGGAAGGTCGCGCTCATCACCGGCGCGAGCCGCGGAATCGGTTACGGCGTCGCGGAGGCGCTCGTCGCCCGCGGCGACCGCGTGTGCATCACCGGGCGCAACGAGGACGCGCTCAAGGAGGCCGTCGAGGCGCTCGGCGCGGACCGGGTGATCGGCGTCGCGGGCAAGGCCCACGACGAGGCGCACCAGGCGGCCGCCGTCGAGCGCACCATGGAGGCGTTCGGCCGCGTCGACTTCCTGATCAACAACGCCGGCACAAATCCGGTCTTCGGGCCGATCGCGGAGCTGGATCTCGCCGTCGCCCGCAAGACGTACGAGACCAATGTGATCTCCGCGCTCGGGTTCGCGCAGCAGACCTGGAAGGCGTGGCAGAAGGAGAACGGCGGGGCGATCGTGAACATCGCCTCGGTCGCCGGCATCTCCGCCTCGCCCTTCATCGGCGCGTACGGCATGAGCAAGGCGGCCATGGTCAACCTGACCCTCCAGCTGGCGCACGAGTTCGCGCCGGCGGTACGGGTCAACGCGATCGCGCCCGCCGTGGTGAAGACGAAGTTCGCCCAGGCGCTGTACGAGGGCCGCGAGGCCGAAGCCGCCGCGGCGTACCCGCTGGGACGGCTGGGCGTCCCCGAGGACATCGGGGGAGCGGCCGCTTTCCTCACCTCGGACCAGTCGGACTGGATCACGGGGCAGACATTGGTCGTGGACGGCGGTATCTTCCTGAACGCTGGCGTCGGCTGAGTCGCTTTACCCGTTTTTGCTGTGGATTATGCCCAAGCGCCCTGCCGGGACTGCCCGTTGACCCGTCGGGGCGCTGCGGTATGGTCTGCCGACCCATGGCTGATCGAGGAGCGTGCACGTGTTCAACCGGACCAGATGTCTGCAGTCCGCTGCAGCCCTTGCGTCCATATCCCTGCTGAGCGGATGCGGGATGCTGTCCAGTGATCAGTCCGACACCGAGCAGAAGCTCTCTGTCGGTACGACGAGCACGCCCAGCACCCTCGACCCGGCCGGTGCGTGGGACGGTTCCTGGGAGCTGTACAGAAACGTCTTCCAGACGTTGGTGAGCTACCCGACGGGCAGCACCACGCCCGAGCCCGACGCCGCCGAGGAGTGCGCCTTCACGGACAGCTCGAACAAGGTCTACACCTGCACCCTGCGTGAGGGGCTCACCTTCTCCGACGGGACGGCGCTGGACGCCAAGGCGGCCAAGCACTCGATCGACCGGATCCTCACGATCAACCAGAAGGGAGGTCCGAGCGGGCTGCTGACCAGCCTCGACGAGGTGGAGACGAGCGGCGACCGGAAGATCACCTTCCGCCTGAACAAGCCGGACGCCACCTTCCCGTTCGTGCTCGCGACGCCGGCGATGTCGATGGTGAGCCCGGCGGACTACCCGAAGGACGAGCTCCGTACGGGCAACCAGCTGACGGGTTCGGGGCCTTACACGCTCGCGTCGTACCAGCCGGACAAAATGGCTGAACTCGTGAAGAACCCGAAGTACGACGGGTTCGCCGACCTCAAGAACGACGCCGTCACGATCCACTACTACCAGGACTCCGCCGTGATGGTGGCTGCCCTGAAGAAGAAGGAGATCGACGCGACGTTCCGCGGTCTGACCGCCGAGCAGGTCATCGACCTCGAGGACCAGCCGAAGGAGAAGGAGCTCCAGGTCGTCGAGGCGACGGGAGCCGAGATCCGCTACCTGGTCTTCAACCCCAAGGACCCCAACGCGCGCAAGCCCGCCGTCCGCCGGGCGATCGCCCAGGTGGTCGACCGGGGCGCCCTCGTCGACAAGGTCTACAAGGGCACCGCCGAGCCGCTGTACTCGATGATCCCGAGCGGCGTCGCCGGCCACGCGACCAGCTTCTTCGACACGTACGGCGAGCCGAGCGTGCCGAAGGCGAAGAACATCCTCGCCGAGGCGGGCATCACCGAGCCGGTACCGCTGACCTTCTGGTACACGTCCGACCGGTACGGATCGTCCACCGCGCTGGAGTTCGCCGAGCTCAAGCGGCAGCTGGACGCGTCCGGGCTGTTCAAGATCACGCTCAAGCACCGCCCCTGGAACGCCTTCTACAAGGGCTACCAGAAGGGCGAGTACCCGGTCTTCGGCCGAGGCTGGTCTCCCGACTTCCCGGACCCGGACAACTTCGTCGCGCCCTTCGTCGGCGAGAACAACGCCGTCGGTACGCCGTACAACACCCCGGAGATCACGGCGAGCCTGCTGCCGAAGACGCGACAGGAGAGCGACCGCGCGGCGGTCGGCGACCAGTTCGGGCGGGCCCAGGAGATCCTGCTGGAGGACGTGCGTCTGCTGCCGCTGTGGCAGGGCAAGCTGTACGTCGCCGCCTCCGACGAGATCGCCGGTGCCGAACGGGCGCTGGACCCGCAGACGATCATGCAGGTCTGGCAGCTGCACAAGAAGACCAGCTGGTAGGAGCCGGTTGTCAGTGGCCGACGGTAGGTTCTTTGATGAAGAACTGATCGTTTACCGGAGGTTGTTGACGTGACCGACACCGACATGCTGCCCGAGTCCTGGCGCGGCGTCCTCGGGGACGAGCTGCAGAAGCCCTACTTCCAGCAGCTCACCGAATTCGTCGAGAAGGAGCGGGCCGACGGGCCGGTCTACCCGCCGCGTGAGGAGGTCTTCGCCGCCCTCGACGCGACACCGTACGACCGTGTGAAGGTCCTGGTCCTCGGCCAGGACCCCTACCACGGCGAGGGGCAGGGCCACGGGCTCTGCTTCTCGGTGCGGCCGGGCGTCAAGGTGCCTCCGTCCCTGCGGAACATCTACAAGGAGATGAACGCGGAGCTGGGCACCCCGATCCCGGACAACGGCTATCTGATGCCGTGGGCCGAGCAGGGTGTCCTGCTGCTCAACGCCGTACTGACGGTGCGGGCCGGCGAGGCGAACTCCCACAAGGGCAAGGGGTGGGAGACGTTCACGGACGCGGTGATCCGCGCCGTGGCCTCGCGGCCCGACCCGGCCGTCTTCGTGCTGTGGGGCAACTACGCGCAGAAGAAGCTCCCGCTGATCGACCAGGAGCGGCACGTGGTCGTGAAGGGCGCGCACCCCTCGCCGCTCTCGGCGAAGAAGTTCTTCGGGTCCCGCCCGTTCACGCAGATCAACGAGGCGGTCGCGGCGCAGGGGCACCAGCCCATCGACTGGACCGTCCCGAGCCTGGGCTGATCGGCCCGCTTCGGGCCCGAAGGCGTACGGGCCGGCCCGGCCCGTACGGCGGGGCCGGGCCGTCCTTCGCCGACGGCCCGCTCCGCCGCCCGGGCGCGGGCCGGGGCCCCGTGGGTCCACGTACGGTCACCGGCCTGGCGCAGCGCCGACGGGCGACCGCCCGAGCCTGAGCCCGATTGCCGGCGGCGCGGTCTAGCGTCGTGATCGTCGGTATTGGCATTCACGCGCAGGTGCGGCGGGCGAGGAGAAACGGCGATGGAGCAGCAGGAGGCGTCCGAGGACGTCACGATGACGCGGATCGGACAGGCGATCATGCTTCTCCACGCCGGCGACCGCGAGGAGGCGCGCAACCGCCTCGCGGAGCTGTGGGAGGAGATCGGCGAGGATGGTGACGCGTTCCACCGCTGCACGCTCGCGCACTACATGGCGGACGCGCAGGACGACGCCCACGACGAACTGGCGTGGGACCTGAGGGCGCTGGCGGCCGCCGACGGGCTGACCGACGCGCGGGTGGCCCGGCACGACTCCTCGGTCGCGGTGCGTGGTTTCTATCCCTCGCTGCATCTGAACCTCGCCGCCGACTACCTGAAACTGCACCGCCCGGACGCCGCCCGCACCCACCTGGGGCGGGCGCGGGCGGCGTCGGACGCGCTGGGCGACGACGGGTACGGGGACGGGGTGCGGGCGGCCATCGACCGCCTCGAGTGGAGGCTCACCGACGCGGGATGACCGCTCCGGCGTACGTCAATGCCCGTAGGTCTCGCGGCAGATCCGGGCCTGGGCGCTGTCGTGCTGCCAGCCCCCGTACCCCTCGCCCAGGGCGCACACGTCCGCGCCCCCGGCGGGCACGGGCAGGGAGGGCAGTACGCGCGGCACCGGTACGGCGGCCTCGGGGGGCCCGGG
>NZ_VBVX01000214.1 GCF_005981925.1 Streptomyces albidochromogenes | reverse complement strand
GGCGTGGAGGGCATGGGGGCCTCGGATCCGGTCATCGGACGGTGACGGTGTAGACGAAGTACTCGGGACGGGTGCCCGGCTTCCCGGTGGCGGTGGGAACGGGTGTGTCGCTGGAGGACGTCGGTGACGGCTCGGGGTTGGCCTCGGAGGTGGAGCAGCTGCTGGAGTACGGGCAGTGGATGAGCTTGATCTCCGTCGTGCCGGGCTTGACCGCCTTGAAGTCGAAGGACCGCTCGCCGCTGCCGCCGCCTTCCACGTCCGGTCCGCCGGCTTCCGTTTCCTTGGACTGCCCCGCGCGCTCCACCACACTCGGATCGGGAGGGGGGCCGACCAGGTACCAGTCCTGCCCCATCGAGGGGCTGGCCGGGAGCAACAAGGTGAACGCGTCGCCCGCGTCGACCTTGATGGACCGCTCCTGCGGCCCGTACGTCTGGGGGCCGTTCAGGCCGCAGCCGGCCAGGGCCAGGGCGGACAGCGGCAGGGCGAGGGCCGCTGCGAGTCGGTGGCGCACGACGGGGTTCCTCACTCGGCCGGAAGGTGGACGGCGTAGGCGTCGGGCAGGTCCTTGTCGGATGCCTTGCCCATGCGTCCGTTGACGAAGTCGTCCTCGCTGACCCAGGTGGTCGTGCCCCAGGGGTTGTAGATCTGGAGCATGTCGCCCTCCTGACCGACGATCATCATCGAGTGGCCGGAACGCTCGCCGTCGGCGTTCGTCCCTTCGACGCCGATGGGGACCGGTTTGCCCTCCGCGACGGCCTTCTCGATGTCGGGCAGCACATCGCGGCGGGCGTCGGCGCTCCTGGTTTCCTGGAACTCGTACTCGCTGCCGGTGTGCGGGCTGATCTCCTTGTTGGCGATGGTGGTCTTGCCGTCGTTGTCCATGCCGTCGGGGGTGCTGCCGAAGGGGAAGTCGTACGCGTTGTCGCCGTCGCCCTCTTCGTGCACCCGCAACTGTTCGTCGCCCAGGCGCTCGCGGAACGCCGCGGGGTCGTCCTCCTGGCCCGACGGGCCACCGGTGAGTTCGAGGGCGTACACCGGGTCGACCATCGCCCGGCCGGTGACGACCGTGGACGGTACGCAGGTGTTGCCGTCCTGGGACCAGTTCTCACCATTGAACGCATGCGTGTCCGTGTTGTGGTTCGAGCCCTTCGCCGGGTCGACGCCCTCGTTGTTCATGCTGTCCCCCGCCGTCGTCACCGGCGTCAGGTGCCGCTGGAGCCAGGCCGGGTCCTTGCCGTGGATCTTGTCGCGGAACTCGGAGACCTCGTTCAGGTCGTGTCCGGCGGCCAGCGCCTTCACCAGGTACGCGCGCTCCTGGGGGGTCTTGGCCTCGGCGAGCATCCGCTCGAACTCCGCCTGGTCCTGGGCGTTCATGCGCTCCATGGCCTTGCCCGAGCGCTCCAGGTCGTTGGCGGTGAGCAGCTCGTTCATCTCGGCCGGTCCGCCGGTTCCCGAGATGTCCGCCAGGACGAGCCGGTCGGCGGCGGAGATGTTGTCCGTCTTCATTTTGCCCGCGCGGGCCTCGGCCGCGAACTTGTTCAGGTCGCGGGCGGCCTCGCGGGCCGCGTCGTCGGCCTTCTCCGCCGCCGCGTGCATGGTCTTCGCTCCCGCGCTCGCGATGTTGCGGGCCCGCAGCCGCTCCGCCTCCTCGGCGTCCTTCTCGACCATGTCGTCGAAGAAGCCGTCCTCGCCGCCGAGGATGCCGAGCGCCTCGCGCAGTTGCTCGCGGCCGCCCTTGTCCTCGGACTGGGCGGTGGTCAGGGCGTCGGACAGGAGGATCAGCGCCCTTCGCGCGCCGCGGATCGCCTCGTCCATCTGCGCGGCCGCTCGCGCCGCCGCCGCCACCACTTCCTGGGCCCTGGCGCCGGTGCTGCCCACCCAGGCGTCGGGCAGGCCCGTGAGGGCGACCTGCTCGACCCGGTCCTGGACGTCCCGCGCCGCGTCGGCCTGCTTGGCGTACCGCTCGGCGATGTCGTCGAGGGTGCTCGGCGAGCCGACGGGCGCCGAGACGTTCAGGGCGTTCTGGATGGCCTCGATGAGGGTGTTCTTGTCGTCGGCACCGGCGATGGACCGCTGGTACCCGGCGAGCTTCTCCCGGCGGTCGGTGGTGGATTCGCCTGCGGCGGGCATGGCTTCGCGGCCTCCGGTATTCGGTTCGGAGCAGTCGACAGGGGCGGGGAGGAGGGCCGTGCTCAGCCGAAGTCGGCGAGACCCACGGGCTGTGAGCCCGGCGGAGGCGGGCCGGGAGCCGGCATGGCCCGTACGCCGGGCGCGGAGCCGGCGGGTGCGGGGGCCGGCATGGTCGTCAGGCCGCCGCCGCTCGCCTGGAGGCCGTGCATGCTCTGGACGTCGGCGCCGTGGTAGTTCGCCTTCGAGACGCGGACCTTGTCGGCCAGCTCGTGCAGGGCGCTCTCCAGCACCTTGGCCTCGGCCTGCCACGCCTCGGAGAAGTTGTTGAACGCGGGGCCGGAGTCCGAGCCGCCGAGGGCGTCCGGTGTGTAGCAGAGCTGCTCCTGGAGAGCGGCGCCGATGTCACCGGTGTCGTCGCCCGCCCGGTCGAGCTTGTCCGCCTCGGCGTCCATCCCGCTCTTCTGGACGCGGTAGCCACCCTGTTGCGTCTGCCCGGCCATCTTCCCCCGCCTGCGAGCGTTCCCGATCTTGCGGGGGAAGATTAGCAGCAGGCGGTGACATGCCCACAACTACCGAGGAGCGCGGTCAGCGCCGTGACGCCTTCCTCGTCGCCCGCAGCCATTCCTTGTTCATCGCCGCGATGGACGGCAGCGGAATGCCCTTCGGGCAGGCGGTGGCGCACTCGCCGGTCAGGGTGCAGCCGCCGAAGCCCTCCTCGTCCATGGCGGAGACCATGTCGAGGACCCGGGTCTCGCGCTCGGGCGCGCCCTGCGGGAGGACGTTGAGGTGGTTGACCTTCGCCGAGGTGAAGAGCATCGCCGAGCCGTTCGGGCAGGCCGCGACGCACGCGCCGCAGCCGATGCACTCGGCGTGCTCGAACGCGAAGTCGGCGTCGGCCTTCGGCACGGGGGTTGCGTGGGCCTCGGGGGCGGCGCCGGTCGGGACGCTGATGTAGCCGCCCGCGCCGATGATCCGGTCGAACGCCGACCGGTCCACCACCAGGTCCTTGACCACCGGGAAGGCGCCCGCCCGCCACGGCTCGACGTCGACGGTGTCGCCGTCGTCGAAGTGCCGCATGTGCAACTGGCAGGTGGTGGTGCGCTCCGGCCCGTGCGCGTCGCCGTTGATGACGACGCCGCACGCCCCGCAGATGCCCTCGCGGCAGTCGTGGTCGAAGGCGACCGGCTCCTCGCCGCGCAGGATCAGCTTCTCGTTGAGCGTGTCGAGCATCTCCAGGAACGACATGTCCTCGGAGATGTCGTCGATGTCGTACGTGACCATGGCGCCGGGGGTGTCGGCGTTGCGCTGGCGCCAGACGCGCAGGGTGAGCCTCATGCGTAACTCCGCTGGGTGGGGTGGACGTAGGCGAACTCGAGGGCTTCCTTGTGCAGTACGGGAGCCCGGCCCGTACCGGTGAACTCCCAGGCGGCGGCGTACGAGAACTCCTCGTCCCTGCGCTCCGCCTCGCCGCCCTCGGTCTGGCTCTCCTCGCGGAAGTGGCCGCCGCAGGACTCGGTGCGGTGCAGGGCGTCGAGGCAGAGCAGTTCGGCGAGCTCCAGGTAGTCGACGACGCGGTTCGCCTTCTCCAGCGACTGGTTGAGCTCCTGGCCCGAGCCCGGCACCTTGATCCGGCGCCAGAACTCGTCGCGGATCTCCGGGATGCGGGCGAGCGCCTTGCGCAGGCCCTCCTCGGTGCGGGCCATGCCGCAGTACTCCCACAGGAGTTCGCCGATCTCCTTGTGGAAGGAGTCGGGGGTGCGGTCGCCGTCGACGGCGAGGAGCCGCTCCAGGCGGTCGTTGGTCTCCGCGACCGCGCGGACCGCCTCCGGGTGGCTCGCGTCGACGTCGTCGTGGTGGGGGTTGCGGGCCAGGTAGTCGTTGATGGTGGACGGCAGGACGAAGTAGCCGTCGGCCAGGCCCTGCATGAGGGCGGAGGCGCCGAGGCGGTTCGCGCCGTGGTCGGAGAAGTTGGCCTCGCCGATGGCGAAGAGGCCGGGGACGGTGGTCTGGAGGTCGTAGTCGACCCACAGGCCGCCCATCGTGTAGTGGATCGCCGGGTAGATGCGCATGGGCACCTCGTACGGGTTCTCCGCCGTGATCCGCTCGTACATCTCGAAGAGGTTGCCGTACTTCTCCTCGACGGCCTCGCGCCCCATGCGCCGGATCGCGTCGGCGAAGTCGAGGTAGACGCCCTGGCCGCCGGGGCCGACGCCGCGTCCCTCGTCGCAGACGTTCTTCGCGGCGCGTGAGGCGATGTCCCGTGGCACGAGGTTGCCGAAGGACGGGTAGATCCGCTCCAGGTAGTAGTCGCGCTCCTCCTCGGGGATGTCGGCCGGCGGGCGGGTGTCGCCCTGCGCCTTCGGGACCCAGATGCGGCCGTCGTTGCGCAGCGACTCGCTCATCAGGGTGAGCTTGGACTGGTGGTCGCCGGAGCGCGGGATGCAGGTCGGGTGGATCTGCGTGAAGCAGGGGTTGGCGAAGTACGCGCCGCGCTGGTGGGCCCGCCAGATCGCCGTCGCGTTGGAGTTCTTGGCGTTGGTGGAGAGGTAGAAGACGTTGCCGTAGCCGCCGCTGGCGAGGACCACGGCGTCGGCGAAGTACGTGTCGACACGGCCGGTGATCAGGTCGCGGGCGACGATGCCGCGCGCCCGCCCGTCGACGACGATCAGGTCCAGCATCTCGGTGCGCGGGTGCATCTCGACGTTCCCGGCCGCGATCTGCCGGGACAGCGCCTGGTAGGCGCCGAGCAGCAGCTGCTGCCCGGTCTGGCCCCGGGCGTAGAAGGTGCGCGAGACCTGTACGCCGCCGAAGGAGCGGGTGTCGAGCAGGCCGCCGTACTCGCGCGCGAAGGGCACGCCCTGCGCGACGCACTGGTCGATGATCTCGACGGAGATCTGCGCGAGGCGGTGCACGTTGGACTCGCGGGCGCGGAAGTCGCCGCCCTTGACCGTGTCGTAGAAGAGGCGGTGGACGGAGTCGCCGTCGTTGCGGTAGTTCTTCGCGGCGTTGATGCCGCCCTGCGCGGCGATGGAGTGGGCGCGGCGCGGCGAGTCCTGGTAGCAGAACTGGACGACGTGGTAGCCCTGTTCGGCGAGCGTGGCACCGGCGGCGCCGCCCGCGAGGCCCGTGCCGACGACGATGACGGTGTGCTTGCGGCGGTTGGCCGGGTTGACGAGCTTCGCCTCGAAGCGGCGGGTGTCCCAGCGCTCGGCGACGGGCCCGGAGGGCGCCTTGGTGTCGACGACCGGCGCGCCGGTCTCGTACGCGGTGTAGTCGGTGTACTCGCTCATGTCAGCCCACCACTCCAGTCATGACGGCGACCGGTACGGAGACGAACCCGGCGGTCAGGGCCAGCGCGAGGCCGTTGGCCGTCGCCTTGAGGATCCGGTCGCGCCGGGCGTTGCCCACGCCCAGCGTCTGCGCGGCGCTCCAGAAGCCGTGCCGGACGTGCAGCCCGACGGCGAGCATCGCCACGAGGTAGACGGCGTTGCCGTACCAGGTGCTGAAGGTCGCGACGACGTTCTCGTACGGGCGTCCCGGCTGGGCGTTCTCGTTCACCGTGAGCGTCGTCAGGTCCAGCAGGTGCCACGCGATGAACAGGGCGAGGATGATCCCGCCCCACCGCATGGTGCGCGTGGCGTAGCTCGTCCGCCGCCGCTTGTGGGCGTACTTGCTCGGCCGCGCGGCGATGTCCCGCCGGCTGAGCTGGTACGCCGCGACGCCGTGCAGCACGACGGCCGCGAGCAGCACGACGCGCACCCCCCACAGCGCCCACTCGTAGTGCAGGAGGGGCTCCCCCATGGTGCGCAGCCAGTGCGCGTACGCGTTGAACTCGCCGGAGCCGAAGAAGATCTTGAGGTTGCCGAGCATGTGGGCGACCAGGTACATCAGCATGATCAGACCGCTGACGGCCATCACCGTCTTCTTGCCGACGGTCGATCCCCAGAGCGAGCGGGTGAGGGACGGTCGTCGGTCCGTCCGCGTTGCCAGTGCCATGGCACCGACGCTAGGGCCGGAAGGGGTCAGAGGTCCAAGACATGGTCCGGCTCATGTCCATAGGCCACGCCTATCGCAGATATCGTGGGCGCATGCAGTTCCAGCAGCTTCTGTACTTCGTGACCGTCGCCGAGACGCTGCACTTCACGCACGCCGCCGAGCGGGTGCACGTCTCCCAGCCGTCCCTCTCCCAGCAGATCCGCGCCCTGGAGAAGGAGCTGGGTGCCGGCCTCTTCACCCGCGCCAGGGGAAACATCGCCCTCACCGACGCCGGCGAGGCCCTGCTGCCGCTGGCGCGCCGTATCCTCGCCGACGCCGACACCGCCCGCCACGAGGTCCAGGAGCTGGCCCAGCTGCGGCGCGGCCGGGTGCGCCTGGGGGCGACGCCGAGCCTGTGCACCGGGCTGCTCCCCGATGTGCTGCGCACCTTCCACGACCTGCATCCCGGCATCCAGCTGCTGATCGAGGAGAGCGGTTCGCACGATCTCGTACGGGAGCTGGCGCGCGGGGCGCTCGACCTGGCCCTGGTCGTGCTGCCGCTGCCCACACCGTCGCCCGCCCTGACCACGATCGAGCTGCTGCACGAGGACCTGGTCGTCGTCTCCGCCTCCTCGCTCCCCCGCCCCGGGCGGGGCAGGTCCGTGCGCGTCGCGGATCTGGAGGGCGAGCCGATGGTGATGTTCCGGCACGGGTACGACCTGCGGGAGCTGACCGTCGCCGCCTGCCGGGCCGAGGGCTTCGAGCCGTCGTTCACGGTGGAGGGCGGCGAGATGGACGCCGTGCTCGGTTTCGTACGGGCCGGCCTCGGGCTCGCGGTCGTGCCGCGCATGGTGGCCGCCCGGGCGGGGCGCGACCTGCGGGTCACGCCCCTGGCCCGGCCGGGCCTGCACCGTACGATCGCGCTCGCGCACCGCAGCGACGTGGCTCCGCCGCGCGCGGCGCGCGAGCTCCAGAACGTGCTCCTCGCCTCCCGGGCCGGTCAGACCGCGTCGGCCAGCAGCAGCGTGTGAATGCGGTCGGGCGCGCCGGGCCTGGCGTAGTACCAGCCCTGGGCGGTGTCGCAGCCCAGCTCGCGCAGCTGGGCGGCCTGGGCGCCCGTCTCGACGCCCTCGACCGTCACGGCCAGGTTCAGGCTGTGCGCCAGCGACACGATGCCCTCGACGATCTTCACGTCGACGGTGTCGGCCGGGTGCTGCTGCATGGACTGGGTGAAGGAGCGGTCCAGCTTGAGGACGCTCACCGGCAGCCTGCGCAGGTTGGCGAGGTTGGAGTAGCCGGTGCCGAAGTCGTCCAGCGCGATGTCGACGCCCATCTCGGCGAGCTGGCGCAGCGGCTTGAGGAGATCGTCGTCGGCCCCGATCAGGGCCGACTCGGTGACCTCCAGGCACAGGGCGCCCGGTTCGAGGCCCGCGCGCTCCAGCACGTCCACGGTGTCCGAGACCAGGCCGGGGTGGTGCAGCTGCATCGGTGAGAGGTTCACGTTGATGCGCAGCGGCCCGCCGTCGGTGTGCCGCTTCTGCCAGAACCTGGCCTGGCGTACGGACTCCTCCAGCACCCAGCGGCCGAGCGGCACGATCAGCCCGGTGTGCTCGGCGAGCGGGATGAACCGGTCCGGCCCGAGGACGCCGTGCTGCGGATGGCACCAGCGCACCAGCGCCTCGGCGCCGTGCACGCTGCCGTCGCCCAGGTGCACGAGCGGCTGGTACTCGATGAAGAACTCGCCCCGCTCCAGGGCCGCGGGCAGGGCGTTGGTGAGGCCGTGGCGGGTGATGGCGCGGGCGTCCGCCTCCGCGTCGGCGGTCTCGAAGCGGTTGCCGCCGGCCGACTTGGCGCGGTACATCGTGATGTCGGCGCTGCGCAGCACCTCGGCCGGGCCGCGTTCGCCCGCCGGGCCCTCGACGATGCCGATGCTGCCGCGCACGGTCAGGTCCCTGCCCTCGATGCGGATCGGGGACGCCAGCGCGTTCAGGATGCGGCCGGCGAGCTCGTCCACCTCCCGGCGGGTGTCGGGGCCGGTGGTCAGCGCCACGAACTCGTCGCCGCCGAGCCTGGCCACCATCTCGCCGGGCGCCGTGGCGCAGCTCTGGAGGCGGTCGGCGACCTCCACGAGCAGCCGGTCGCCGGCCGAGTGCCCGAGACTGTCGTTGACCGCCTTGAAACCGTCGAGGTCCAGGTAGCACAGGCCGAAGCGCATGCCGTCGCCCGCGGCCAGGGTCTTCTCCAGGCGCTCGAAGAACAGCGTCCTGTTGGGCAGTCCGGTCAGGGCGTCGTGGGTGGCCTCGTAGCGCAGGCGCAGGTTGAGCAGCCGCCGCTCGGTGGTGTCCTCCATCAGCGCGAGCTGGTACTGCGGCCGGCCGTCGGCGTCGCGCAGCAGCGACACCGTCAGGTTGGTCCACAGGACGGTGCCGTCGGTGCGGTAGTACGGCTTCTCGACGCGGTAGCTCTCCCGTTCGCCGCGCACCAGTTCGCCGTAGAGCTTCCACACGTGCGGCGTGTCCTCCGGGTGGACCCACTCGCTGACCTTCCGGCCGCGCATGTACTGGTCCAGGCCGCCGAACATCCGCATGAGCGCCTCGTTGACCTCCAGGATGTTGCCGTCGAGGTCCGCGATGCCGATCCCGATCGCCGCGCCCTCGAAGACCGCGCGCAGGCGGGTCTCGGTGGTGTGCAGCGCGCGCTGCGCCTCGGTGCTGGCCAGGAGCGACGACCGCGCGAGGGCCTCCTGCTCGGCGAGGGTCCGCTCGCGCAGCGCCTGCGCGAAGCCGGCGGAGAGCGCGTGCTGGAGCCGCGCGCAGCGGGCCCGGTGCTCCTCGGTCCGCGCCGGCGAGTCGTTCTCCCCGGCGCAGTACAGCACCAGGTACGAGTCGACCACGCCGAGCGTACGGACGAGCGCGTCCGGGTCGGTGCAGTGGGCGGCGACCAGGGCGGCGCCCACCTCGTACGCGGGCGCGGTGTCGAAGGGCCGCCGGTGCAGCGCGTCGCTCAACCGCCGGGCGAGCGGCAGCAGATGACGCTCGACCTCGGGGCGCGTCATGGAGGTGGCCGTGACGGGGAAGACCGCCCGGCTCCAGATCGTGGCGAACCGTCTGAGTCGGCCGTCCCGGTCGTCCAGCTCCTCCGGGTCGTCCGGGCCGGCCGCGGGAGCGCGTCCCGCCGGCCGCCCGGAGCCGGGCCCCGGCGCCCGCGATGGCACGCTCACGCCTTGCGTCCCACTCCGGCGAAGCCCGAGAAGGCGTACGGATCCTCCTGGGCGAGCGGGGTCTCGGGACGCCACTCGGCCATCGGGACGAGTCCCGGCTCGACCATCTCGTACCCCTCGAAGAACCGCTCGACTTCCTCGTGCGAGCGCATGACCAGGGGGTTCTTGATGTTCTGGTAGACCCCGACCGTGCCGCCGACCTGCTGCTCGGGCAGGGGGATCCCCTCGTAGGAGGCGTGGGTGAGGATCACCAGGCTGCCGGGGGCGAGCGCGTCGCGCAGGGCGGCCACGGCGGCCCGCGGGTCGTCGGCGTCCTCGACGAAGTGCAGTACGGCGACGAGCAGCAGCGCCACCGGCCTTTCCAGATCGAGGAGTTCGTTCACGACCGGGTCGCCCAGGATGTCCTGCGGCTTGCGCAGGTCGGCCGCGGCGATGCCGGCCCGCTCGTTCCCCGCGAGCACGGCCCGGCTGTGCGCCACCGCGACCGGGTCGTGGTCGATGTACGCGACCCGGGCCTCGGGGTCGGCCGCCTGGGCGACCTCGTGGACGTTGCCGAACGTCGGGATGCCCGATCCGATGTCGAGGAACTGCGTGACGCCCTCGCCGATCGCGAAGCGCACCGCGCGCCGCATGAACGCACGGTTCGCCTGCATGATCTTGGGAAGGCCCGGCATGAACTCCATTGCCTTGCGGGCCGCTTCCCTGTCGACCTCGAAGTTGTGCGAACCGCCCAGGTAGAAGTCGTAGATCCGGGACACGCTCGGCACGGTGAGGTCGATGCCCTGGGGTGCCCAGGCGGGTCGCTCCATCAATGTCTCCAACTCATCGCCACGGGACAGCCGGTCATGACCTGGACCGGTGTTCGAGCCGAGGCTACTGATCGGCAGGCATCAGAGCGAGCAAAAACGGAAATTAGCGGTCCGTTCTCGGTCACACGCCGCAGGCATGTGCGACACGAACGACCGGCCCGCTCCCGCCGGACGGGGCGGGAACGGGCCGGTCGGGCCGGGCGCCACAGCGTGGGGACGCTGCCGGACCTACTTGGGCGCGCCGACCAGCTTGCCCTCGGGAGAGACCGCGTACCAAGTGCCGCCAACGCCCTGGCCGTTGGTGTCACCCGGCTTCGCGTCGCCCGAGAAGGTGTAGACGGGCCAGCAGTCGATCGTCTGCTGCTTGATCCCGTCGGGGCGGTCGAAGACGACGAAGCCCTTCTTGAGGATGCCTTCGGTGTCGTTCTTCTCGACCGGCGGGACGACCGGCCACTTCTCCAGGCAGGCGCCGGTGCAGGCCGTCTTCATGGGCCAGGCCGAGTCCTTCTCGAACCGGTAGACCGTCATGCCCTTGGAGTCCACCACGATGTCACCGAGCTTGGGGTCCTTGCGTACGGACATCCCCGCGAGGTCGGGCTTCTGCGCCTCGCCCGCCTCACCGCCGCCGGCCTCGGCGTCACCGCCTCCCGCGCCCACAGCCGCCTTCTTGCCGTCGGGGGCGGAGGCGAACCACGTGCCGCCCACACCCTGCCCCTTGGCGTCGCCCGGCTTGGCGTCCTTGGCGAAGCGGTACATGGGCCAGCCGCCGACGGTGAGCTGCTTGGTGCCGTCCGCCCGCTCGACCTCGCCGAGCAGCGAGGCGTCGGTGCCCGGCGCGGCCGTCGCGTCGCCCGCCGGTACGACCGGCCACGCCTTCGCGCAGTCGCCCTCGCAATTCGACTTCGGCGGACTGACGGTGTCCTTGTCGAACCGGTAGAGCGTGAAACCCTCGCTGTCGGTGAGCACCTTGCCGAGCTTCTTGCTGTCCCAGACGGCGAGTTGGCCCGCCGCCTTGGCCGCGGCGGCCCCGCCGGCGTCGTCGCCGTAACCGGTCTTGTCCGAGCCGTAGCCGCCGTCGGCGGGCTGCTGCGCGGGGTTGGCGTTGCCCACCGCCTGCCCGTTGGGGGACTCGGTCACCGTGTCCTGACCGCACGCCGTCGTCAGCGCCATCACAGCCGCCGCCGTCACCGCGAGCGAGACGTTCCGCCAGGTCTTCATGTCGACTCCTGTGTACCGAGGGTGTGGTGCGACGCTCTGCGCGTCGCTCATGGCCCTAGGTACGGGCGGCGGGTGTCCGGGTGTTCAACGCGTTCGCAGAAACTTTCCCAACGACCTTCGCGACGGGCCCGACCATCTCAAACGCGAAGACGCGAAAGTCCCGCCCATAGGGGGAATTGGGCCGAACGGGCGCGTGCCGGACGTCTGCCCGGTCCATGCTCCGGGACGTGCACCCTCCGCTCCCAGGACGGCTGTTGGCCGCCGTGACCCTGATCTGGCTGCTGCTGGGCCCCGTGCCGGCCGTGGCCGACGACTGTTCGTACGCGTCCATCTCGCGCGACGGCCAGGTGTCGTCGGGCTCGGCGGTCGCCGGCGCGACCTGTACGGCGGGCCCGAAGCCCAAGCCGCCGCCACCGCCTCCGCCGCCGCCCGCCCCGGAGC
>NZ_VBVX01000213.1 GCF_005981925.1 Streptomyces albidochromogenes | reverse complement strand
GGGTTGCCGACGGCGCGGACTGCCGCACGGGGCGCGTTCGCGCTTCGTCGAGCCGGGGTGACATGGTCTCCTCCATCGTTCTCGGCATATGGCTGCCGATGCCGATACGTCTGCGTGCGATGTGCGGCGCCTCCATAGCCGGTCGTGTTGGTTGTGTCCCTACTAGGCCTACCCGCTGTCGACCGGCAGTTGCAAGTCCCTAATGTCCGAATTGGCGGGTATTGGAGGGTTCTTCGGGTACCGATCGGCGTGGAGAAGGCGTAGTGTTCTGGCACGTCATTGACAGGTCACGACTGCGAAGAGAGACGAGACGGGCATGGAGCGCGGGACGGTCGGCAGCGCGAACCGGGGTCGGCTCCGGGTCGCAGTTCGGACCGAGGGACAGAGCGAGATTGTCACGCCGGCGGGTGAGCTGGATCACCACACCGCCGAGCTGCTCCGTGAGCCTTTGGACCATGCACTCGAAGCAGGACGTACGCGGCTGGTCATCGACTGCTCGGCGCTCGAGTTCTGCGATTCCACCGGGCTCAACGTGCTGCTCGGTGCGCGCCTCAAGGCCGAGGCGGCCGGGGGAGGGGTTCACCTGGCCGGGATGCAGCCGGTGGTGGCCAGAGTCTTCGAGATCACCGGGGCGGAGGCCGTTTTCAGCGTCCACGAGTCACTCGATGACGCGCTGGACGAGTGAATTTCGTCCCAGGCACACCTCCCGCTGACCGGTTTTGTTGACCGCGTCACGTGTCCGTACCGAAAAAGTGGGTGTTCTCACCGTTCGGTCGGGCAGGAGGTCTCTGACCGTGTCGGCCCCAGGGGGCTCAGAAGGCTCCCGTTGCCCTGGCAGCGATGAATTTGATGAATTGGCGAATCGGTGAGGTGAAGCGCTGATGAGCACCACCCGGCAGCCTCGGTCGGGCGACTCCGGCCAGGAGTCGGCGAGCCACGGCTCGGCCTCCGCCGTGTCCGCCGGCCAGGCGCGTTCTCTGACGCTGAGCAGTGCCAGCGGCATCGTGCCGCTGGCGCGCGACTTCACCCGCCAGGCGCTGTACGACTGGGGCTGGCTCCCCGCCTCGTCCGCCGACCGGCGGGCCGCCGCCGAGGACGTCCTGCTGGTCGTCTCCGAGCTGGTCACCAACGCCTGCCTGCACGCCGAGGGACCCGAAGAGCTGCGCGTCGCCTGCGACGGCAAGAAGCTGCGCCTCGAAGTCGTCGACCGGGGCACGGGCCAGCCCGCCCCGCGCACGCCCCACCGGGCGGGCCGGCCCGGCGGGCACGGCATGTTCATCGTGCAGCGCCTGTGCCTCGACTGGGGAGTCGAGCGCACCGGCGAGTCCAGCGGCAAGACGGTCTGGGCGGAACTCGCCGCTCCCGCGTAGCCCGCCGACCGGTCTCCCCGCCCTCGCGGGCCGAAGCTCCGGCCCAGGCGCGACACGGGGTTACCGGCGGTCCGTGGTCCTTCTCGTGCACGCCGATCCGGCGTGCACTTTGTCTTCCCTCGGCAAGACCTCAGGCGTACCTTGACGCCCAATCTGATGTGTCGTCAGTAACTTGTCTTCCGGCATAAGGGGACTCGAGGTGTCGTACGAGAAGCGGACAACTCTCGCGCTGGCGGCGGCGGTTGCGTGTTCGGTGGTGCTGCTGGCCGCCCCCGCGGCCCATGCCGACGTCGTGGACGTCAACTACCAGTGCAAGACACCGATCGGGGACAAGGCGGCCGTCTCCCCGATCGACATCAAGGGCGTGAAGAGCGGCAGCGCGTACAAGCTCACCATGTCGTTCCAGAAGGGCGTCTCGTCCAGCCCCGTGGAGCTGGGCAAGGGGGCGATGAAGCCCAGCGCCGTCATCAGGCTGGGCGGCGCGGAGAGCGGCTCCGTGCCGGTGTCGGGGCCGCCGAACCCTGCCGCGATCCCCGCCAACACCCCCATCAGGATCACCGACCTGAGCGGCACGTACACGCCCACCAAGAGCGGCAAGGTCACCTTCACGGCGTCCGTCCTGACGATCAAGGCGCTCGGTACGACCACCACCTGCACCCCCTCCAACAACCCGAAGCCGTCGCTGGAACTCGACGTCGAGGCCGCGGGCGGCGGCTCGACGGGCGGATCCTCGGACGGTACGTCGCAGAACGCGTCCGGCGGCGGCTCCGGCGAGCTGCCGAAGACCGGCCCGATGGACTCCGCACTGGCGCTCGGCACCCTCGGCGGCACGGTCCTGCTGACCGGGGCGGCCGGGGCGCTGTGGCTGACCCGGCGCGGCCAGCGGCCCACGGCCTGAAGCCGCCGGTGCACCCGCCGCGCCGTGCCCGCCGCACCGGCCTCCTCGCCGCCGCGGTACTGCTGGGCGCCGCCGCGCCCTCGGCGCCGTCCGCCGCGGCGGCCGAGGGCGCGCCGGCCTGGACGGCGGCCCCGAGCGGCGGAGGCAGACCGTACTTCTACCTGGAGGGCGTCGCCGGGACCGTCTTCGAGGACAAGGTGGCGCTGAGCAACCCCGGCGGCGAGGCCCGCACGGTCCGGCTGCGCGGCACGGGCGACGACAGCGGGAGCTGGATCGCGTTCGCCGAGACCGAGGTGAGGATTCCGCCGCGCACCCGCGCGGAGGTCCCGTTCACGGTGACCGTGCCGGCCGGGGCCGCGCCCGGCGACCACCCCGGGGCCATCGCCGCCACGGGCGCCGGCGGCTCGGCGGACGTACCCGTCCATCTGCGCGTCAGCGGTCCGACGCTGGCGGCGCTCACGGTCGAGGACGTCGCGGTCGAGGAGCGGGGTGACGGCGCCGTCATCCGGTACGCCCTGGTCAACCGGGGGAACACCGCGCTCGTCCCGCGCCTGGCGGTCCGCGCCGAAGGGCTCCTCGGCGGCGAGGTCCTGCGCCGCGCGCCCCGCCCGCTGCCACTGCGGCTCGCCCCCGGACAACGGGTGGAGCGCACCGAACCCTGGCCCGGCGCTCCGGCCCTCGACACCGTGGAGGTCCGCCTCACCGCGACCGCCGCCGGCGGCGCCCGTGGCCAGGCGACGGCGACGGCGGCGTTCGTGCCCTGGACCACGGTGACCGCCACGACGCTGCTGGTGCTGGCAGCGGCGGCCGGGGCGGTACGCCGCGTACGCCGCCGGAAACCACCGGAACCCGCGCCCGCGCCAGGGGAATCCACCCACCCCGAACGGCCGTTGGTGCAGTCAGGAGCGACGACATGACCCCCGCCCGAGGCCCGTGGGCCGTCGTGTCGCTGTGCGCCCTGCTGCTGGCGCTGGGCCTCCTCCCCGCCGCCCCCGCGAGCGCGGAACCCGACCGGCCGCCCCGGGTCACGCTCTCCCGGCCGGAGGCGGGCAAGGGCGGCGACATCACCGTCAGCGGGACCGGGTGGCGGCCGAGGACGCTCCTGATGATGCTGATCTGCGGGCAGTCCGCGCCCGGCCGGGGCGTCATCGGCGGCACCAACTCCTGTGCGAACGCGCAGGGTCGCGCCGTCACCACCGACGCCGAGGGCGCCTTCCGCAAGAAGATGCCGGTGGCCGAGCCGCCCAGGCCGTGCCCGTGCGTCGTGCACGTCGCGACCGTCACCGGCGGCGAACCGGCCGCCGCCGACGCCGGGTTCGTGGTCGCGGGCCATCCCGTGGCACCGCTCCCGCGGCCGGGCGGGGACGGACGGCTCGCGGTGCTCGCGGCCGCCCGGCTCGACGGTTCCGGCTCCGTACTGACCTGGTTCGGCGCCCCGCAGGCCCGCAGACTCGTCGTCACCGTCGGCAACCTCGGCTCCGACCCGGTGAAGGACCCCGTTTTCGAGGTCGGCACCTCGCACGGCGTCTTCGCCCCCCGGTGGGAGGAACGCCAGTGGCGGGGCACGATCCGGCCCGGCGGCAAGGCGCGGGTCGCCCTGGACGTGCGGCTGCCGGCCGGCGCCCACGGCGACTACCTCGTCTCGCTCACGTACGGGCGGAAGGTGCTGGCCGAGCAGCCGTGGGGCGTGGGGCGGCCCTGGGGCGTCACGCTCTTCTGGGTCCTGCTGTGCGTGGTGGTGCCGGCCGCGGTCTTCCGTATCGGCATGGCGGTCGTCGACAAGGTCCGGCCGCCGCGCACACCGGGCCGCCACCGCCCGGCCCGCCTCCCCGCCCGCACCCTTACGCCGCGCGCACGGGCGGCCCCCGGCGCGGCCGCGGGCGGCGCCACGGGCCTGCCGTGGTTCACCCCGGACAACGCGCCGGGTCCGGCCACCCCGATCTCCGCACCGGCTCAGCAGAACAGTCCGACGACGAAGGGAAATTCGTGACCACGCAACGGAGGATGAGCGCGGCCGGCGTCGCGCTGATGCTCGGCGGTGCGGGCATCCTGCTCGCGGCGAGTCCCGCGCAAGCAGCCGAGGTCTCGTACAGGACCGAGTGCATACCCCCGCCCATCTCCGGCCTGCCGCCCGTGCAGGGCACCACGAAGGTGTTGATCACGGCGCCCGCCGAGGCCAAGGTGGGCGACGAGATCGAGGTGGTGTGGAAGACGGTCGAGGCCGCTTCCAAGAACCCCGACGTCCTCGACCTGGACAAGGACACGGTCAAGCCGACCGGCACGGTCAAGGTGGGCGGCGCGGCGACCGGCGACCTGAAGCTGGAGGGGCCGCGGCAGAACCCGCCGATCCCCAAGAACAGCCCCATGGTGCTGCCGGACATGAAGGGCAAGCTGAAGCTGGAGAAGGCCGGCGAGATCACGCTCACTCCGGACGCGTACACCATCAACGTCAGCAAGCCGCTGTCCACGGACACCAAGTGCGCGCCGAAGGAGGCGGTCAAGGCCGCGGCGACCGTCAAGGTGTCGGCGGCCGGCGGCACCACGGGCGGTACGACGACGTCCGGCGGCACGACGACGGGCGGCACGACGACCTCGGGCGGTACGACGACGGGCGGTACGACGACCACCGGCGGCACCACCACCTCCGGCGGCAGCACCACCTCGGGCGGCAGCACCACCACCTCCGGCGGCAGCACCACCTCGGGCGGCAGCACCACCTCGGGCGGCGGTACGTCCACCTCCGGCGGCGGCGGTGGCGGCCCGAGCGACTTCCCCGGCAAGGAGGTCACGGTCGCCTTCGCGTGCAAGTCCCCGGGCCCGGCGAACATCAACTCCAAGGTGACGATCAACGCCAAGAAGAACGGCGGCGGTTACGACCTGGTCGTCAGGACCGCCAAGGGCGTCATGGACAGCCCGGCCGCCCTCCCCGCGGGGGCCCTCAAGCCCTCCATGGAGGTCCTGCTGGGCGGTGCGGACAAGGGCGCCGTCCCCGTCACGGGGCCCCCGAACAAGGACCCGCTCGAACAGGGCAAGCCGGTGGACCTGCCGGACATGACGGGTACGTACAAACCCGGCGCGAGCGGCAAGTCCACGCTCAGCCCCGGCACGCTCACCATCGACGTGACCCTCGGCGGCCAGAAGATCACCATCCCCTGCACCGTCAAGGGCAAGGCGGAGGCGTCCCTGGAACTCGACACCTCCGCCCAGCCGGGCGGCGCGTCGGGCGGCACCACGTCGGGCGGCACCACGTCGGGCGGTACGACGTCCGGCGGTGCGGCGGGCGGCGGCGCCGCCGGCTCCGGCGGCGGCCTCGCGGACACCGGGGCCTCCGACCACGGTGGTCTGCGCGCCCTCGGCCTGGTCGCCGGCACGGTGATCCTGCTCGGCGGCGCGGTCTTCACCTTCACCCCCTGGAGCCGCCTGCGCGGCCCGCGCTGACCGCCGACGCGGTACACACCCAGCGCGCCATCGCGCACTGAACGGAAGGAACAAAGGGGTGCCGCACCGGGGCCGGTGCGGCGCCCCTTTGTGCGTGCTGAATCTGAATGCGGAGAGTCCGGTTCCGAATTCAAGGAATGTGGCATTCCGTCGACGTGGAAGGGAACGAACTTGCGAAGAAGCCCCTCCTCATATGATCATCAGCGTTCTGGATCACAGGAACAGGGGGAGGTTTCGTGAGATCGCGACGTATGCCCGTCGTAGTCACCGTTCTGATAGTGGGTGGAGCGGCTCTTTTCAGCCCCGCGTCCGCCGGTGCGGCGGATTCGAGGGGGCGCTCTTCCGTCGACTCGGGTGAGATTCGCTGGGAAGACGAGACCAGGTTCGACGACGCCCGCAAGTGGTCGCATTCGGTGTGGACCAACAAGGACGCGGGGCTGACCCAGATCAAGATCGCACCCGATTCCAGCTGGACCATCACGGACCTGGAGTGGCGGGACGAGAGCCGCAAGGACGTGTCCTGGATCGCCCAGTGGCGGGGCAAGTCGGGGGCCGACCAGATAGTGATGAACCGCGCCTACCTGGATGACGGCAAGAAGTACGGAAAGACCGCGTGGCGGCGTATCGCGGCCGCGCACGAATTGGGGCACGCCCTGGGGCTCGATCACAAAGCGAACGGGACCCTCATGGCCAAGACCATAGACAAGGTCGCGTCGAACGCCCGCCCGACCAAGGCGGATCGCGACGGTTACCACAGGCTCTGGGGTTGAGAGTAATGAAGCTGAGCATTTCCAGGACTGCACTGCGATCCGCCGCGCTGGTGCTCGCCGGGGCCGTGATCTCCGGATCGGCCGTCTACGTCCTTTCGTCCGAAGAAAGCGGCGGTAATTCCGCGAACGGTCCGGTCAGTTACTCGCACTTCCTGTCCGGCGCCGACTATTCCGTCGACGCCAATCTCACCGGAGAGGCCGATCACGTCTTCTTCGGCAAGGTCAAGGTGAAGAAGGGCCAGCGGGACCTCGGAGTCGGGCCGGAAACGCAGTACGCGGTCGTGGTGGAGCGCGTCTTCAAGGGCGAACTGTCCGGCACCGTGGTGGTCAACCAGCAGGGCGGTGTGGACGAGGAGGGAGTGCTCGTCCTGCCCGAGAACGACCACCTTCTCCAGGAGGGTTCCACCTACCTCTTCGCCACCAAGCGCAACCCGGACAACGGCTGGAACACGCTGATCCCGGTGTACGGCGACGTTCCCGTGCCCAACACCAGCGCGCAGGCTCCCGGAATGCCCGACGCCAACGGGGACGGCCAGGCCACCGTGGCCGACCGCTGGGTGCTCGCCGTGAAGAACCAGGCCGACCTGTCGACGGCGCCTCCCGTGCCGGAGCCGACGGAGATGCCCGCGGAGGACCCGCCGGTCGAGGAGAGCCCGGCGCCTTCCGCCACCGACGCCGGTTAGTCGCGGTCGTACGACGAAGGCCGGCCCCGGTGCGCTCGCGCGTGCCGGGGCCGGCCTTGTCAGGACGAGGGGCGAGGGGTCAGTGGACCTCGCCCATCATCGACTGGACCTTCCTGCGGTACATCCACACCGCGAGGCCGGCGACCACCGCCAGCGAGGCCTCCATGGCGATGATCCCGGTTCCGTTCAGGTCGACCCCCGCCAGCGACAGCAGGCCGGTGGTGCAGTCGCCCGCCGTGACGGCGAGGAACCAGACGCCCATCATCTGGGAGGCGTACTTCCGCGGGGCCATCTTCGTGGTGACGGACAGTCCGACCGGGGAGAGGCAGAGCTCGCCGATGGTCTGGATCATGTAGATCGAGACCAGCCACATCGGGCTGACCTTGGTGCCGTCGGCCGCCATGCTCATCGGCACGACGAAGACGAAGAACGAGGCGCCGACCAGGACCAGGCCCATCGCGAACTTCACGATGGTGTTGGGCTCCTGGTTCTTACGGGCCAGCCACAGCCACAGCCAGGCGAAGACCGGGGCCAGCGCCATGACGAACAGCGGGTTCAGCGACTGGTACCAGGTGGCGGACGTGCTCAGGCCGAAGACGGTGGACGCGGTCTTCTCGTCGGCGAACAGCGACAGGGTCGAACCACCCTGGTCGTAGATCATCCAGAACACGGCGGCGGCCACGAAGAACCAGATGTAGCCGTTCATCTTCGACTGCTCGCCCGCGGTGAGCTCCTTGTCGCGCTTGATGCGGACCAGGACGGCGATCGGGATGATCAGACCGGCGAGCGTGAGCGGCACCAGCGCCCAGTTCAGCGTGAACGCGCCCAGGGCGACGACCGCGCCGTAGAAGAACGCGATCGCCAGGGTGGCGCCGACGACCTTCAGCAGGATGCCCTTGCGCTCCTCGGCGCTCAGCGGGTTCGGGACGACGTTGCTCTTCGGGCTCAGGTGGCGCGTACCGAGGAGGAACTGCACCAGGCCCAGGCCCATGCCGACCGCGGCGAGCGCGAAGCCGAGGTGCCAGTTGTTCTCCTTGCCGACCGTGCCGATGACGAACGGAGCGACGAAGGCGCCCAGGTTGATGCCGATGTAGAAGAGCGTGAAGCCACCGTCGCGGCGCGGGTCCTCGGGACCGTCGTAGAGGTGGCCGACCATCGTGGAGATGTTGGCCTTCAGCAGACCGGAACCGACGGCCACCAGGATCAGGCCGACGAAGAACATCGCCTGGCCCGGCAGGGCCAGCGACAGGTGGCCCAGCATGATGACGCTGCCGGCGATCGTGACCGTCTTGCGGGCGCCCCAGACGCGGTCGCCGAACCAGCCGCCCGGCATGGCCATCAGGTAGACCATGGAGACGTAGACGGAGTAGATGGCCGTGGCCGTGGCCGCGGTCATCGCCAGGCCGCCGCCCTGGCTGCCCGTCGCGGCGTCCGCGCCGCCGGAGACCAGGTAGTACACGAGAAGGGCGCGCATGCCGTAGTAGCTGAAGCGCTCCCACATCTCGGTCATGAAGAGAGTGGCCAGGCCGCGGGGGTGGCCGAAGAAGGTCTTCTCGCCCGAGGGAGCCCCGGCGGTGTCCTTCGTCAGGCTGGACGCCATGGTCGATCCTTGCTTGCTCGGGACGCGTCCGCCTCGTGAGCGGGTGCGCGCCCGGTGGGGGGCGGCCGGCGTCGCGCGAGGGTGGCCCGGCCCATGGTCAGTCACTGCGCGGAACGGCGATGCCAATCCCGTACAGAAAAGAGCCCTTTGGTGCGTTTTGCTGCCCAAAGGCCCGAAAGGACTCAGAGTCCTGCTACAGACGACTCGCCACCATACGCCACGAACCCGGCACATATGGAAGGACTTGAGATATGGATCACAGGTGACCAAGGAACCATCGGGCGTCTTTCCAAGGTCCACAACAGGATCGCATCCCACAGCCGCAGGACAGAACGATCAAGCGTCGACCGGCCACGACCCGTGCGGCACGCGGACTACCATCAGCCCATGACCCGTGTACTGCTCGCCGAGGACGACGCATCCATCTCGGAGCCACTGGCCCGCGCCCTGCGTCGGGAGGGTTACGAGGTCGAGGTGCGCGAGGACGGTCCGGCCGCGCTCGACGCCGGCCTCAAGGGCGGAGTCGACCTGGTCGTGCTCGACCTGGGCCTGCCCGGCATGGACGGCCTCGAGGTCGCCCGCCGGCTGCGCGCCGAGGGCCACGCCATCCCGATCCTGGTGCTGACGGCCCGCGCCGACGAGGTCGACACCGTGGTCGGGCTCGACGCCGGCGCCGACGACTACGTCACCAAGCCGTTCCGCCTCGCCGAGCTCCTGGCCCGCGTACGGGCCCTCCTGCGCCGCGGCGCCAGCGAGCCTGCCCCCGCGCCCGCCACCCACGGCGTACGGATCGACGTCGAGTCGCACCGCGCCTGGATGGGCGAGGAGGAACTCCAGCTCACGGCCAAGGAGTTCGACCTCCTGCGGGTCCTCGTGCGCGACGCCGGCCGGGTCGTCACCCGCGACCAGCTCATGCGCGAGGTCTGGGACACCACCTGGTGGTCGTCGACCAAGACCCTCGACATGCACATCTCGTGGCTGCGCAAGAAGCTCGGCGACGACGCCGCCAACCCGCGGTACATCGCGACCGTGCGGGGCGTCGGCTTCCGCTTCGAGAAGAGCTGACGTACACACACAGCCATGCGCCGCCGCCTGATCAACTCCACGCTCGCCGTGGTGCTTGTCGTCATCGCCGTCTTCGGCGTCTCCCTCGTCATCGTGGAGACGCGCACCATCAGCAACAGCGCCCAGGAGAGCGTCGACTCCGAGGCGCTGCGGCTGATCAGCGTCGTCGAGAGCCGCATCCTCGGTGAGGAGAGCGTCAACCCCGGGGTCCTGGGCGACCAGATCCACCCCGAGCGGTACGCCCGCATCGAGATCCCCGGCCGCGCCCCCATCGAGATCGGCGAGCGCCCCGGAGGCAGCGTCATCACGGGCGTCGAGCGGGGCGACTCCGGCGAGGTCGTCACCGTCCAGGAGTCCCGCTCCACCGTCACCGACGAGGTCGGCCGTACGCTCATGATCATCGGGGCGGTGGCGCTGCTCGCCGTCGTCGCCGCCGTCCTGCTCGCCGTACGCCAGGCCAACCGGCTCGCCTCCCCGCTGACCGACCTCGCCGAGACCGCCGAGCGGCTCGGCTCGGGCGACCAGCGGCCCCGCCACAAGCGGTACGGCGTACCGGAGCTCGACCGGGTCGCCGACGTGCTCGACTCCAGCGCCGAGCGCATCGGCCGGATGCTCACCGCCGAGCGCCGGCTGGCCGCCGACGCCTCCCACCAGTTGCGTACGCCGCTGACCGCCCTGTCCATGCGGCTGGAGGAGATCACCCTCACCGAGGACCTGGACACGGTGAAGGAGGAGGCGACGATCGCGCTGACGCAGGTCGAGCGGCTCACCGACGTCGTGCAGCGGCTGCTCACCAATTCCCGCGACCCGCGCACCGGCTCCGCCGTCGTCTTCGACCTCGACGAGGTCGTCAAGCAGCAGATCGAGGAGTGGCGCCCGGCCTACCGCAGCGCGGGCCGCGCCATCGTCCACTCGGGCAAGCACGGCATGCGGGCCGTCGGCACGCCCGGCGCGGTGGCGCAGGTGCTGGCGGCGCTGATCGAGAACTCCCTCATGCACGGTGGCGGTACGGTCGCCCTGCGTACCCGCGTCACCGGCAACCAGGCCGTCATCGAGGTGACCGACGAGGGTCCCGGCGTACCGGCCGACCTCGGCGCGCGGATCTTCGAGCGGAGCATCAGCGGCCGCAACTCCACCGGGATCGGTCTCGCCGTCGCGCGCGACCTCGCGGAGGCCGACGGCGGCCGCCTGGAGATGCTCCAGCAGCAGCCGCCGGTGTTCGCGCTCTTCCTCAGCCGGGTCGCGCGCCCCAAGGAGGCGCCGCGCGAGCCCACGGTCAGGTGACGCGGTCCCCGGGGGCGCTGTGGACGCCGGGGGCCCGGTGGGTGCCGTGGGTTCCGTTGATCATGCGCGGGTCGGCGGGGAACGGCTCGGGCGACTCCCCGGCCCCGTGCGGCGGCAGCTTCTGGAAGACCCAGGTGCGGTAGGACCAGAACCGGAAGACGGTCGCGATCCCGATGCCGAGGAACTTGAAGGCGTTGCTCTGCAGCGGGCTGTCCCAGCCGAAGCCGGACGTCGCGACGTACAGCACACCGCTCTGGATCACCAGGCCGATCGCGCTGAACAGCAGGAACAGCGAGAGCTCGCGGCTGCGCCGGTTCTTGTCGCGCTCCCGGTACGTGAAGTAGCGAAAGCCCAGGTAATTGAAGCCGATCGCGACGACCGTGGCGATGATGCCGCCCGGGACCACCGGCACGTCCATGAAGTGGCACAGCAGGTTGAAGACCCCGAGGTCCACCAGGAGCCCCACGCCGCCGACCGCCCCGAACTTCGCGAACTCGCGCGCGAGCCGTTCCAGGCGCCTGCGCCAGGGGCCGCCGTCCCGTCCACTCATGGTGTTCGCAAGCCCCGTTCCGGTCGGTGTCGTCGACGTTCGGTCGTGTCGTCAACCCGGCCATGCTAACCAGCGGTCTTCGCGGATGCGGGGCGCGAGGGGAGAGTCACGCGCCGGCCCCGCCGCCGGGCCCGCGGCGTGACTCCTGGGG
>NZ_VBVX01000212.1 GCF_005981925.1 Streptomyces albidochromogenes | reverse complement strand
GGCGAACATGCCTGCCCGGAGCTTGGCGATCGTGCGGCTGAGGAGGCGTGAGACCTGCATCTGCGAGACGCCGAGCCGCTCGCCGATCTGGGACTGAGTCAGCTCCTGGCCGAAGCGCATCTCGATGAGGCGGCGCTCCCGGTCGTCGAGCTGGTCCAGGAGAGGGGCCAGCGTGTGCAGGTCCTCGATCGTCTCCATGGCAGGGTCCGGCTCACCCAGTACGTCGGCGACGCTGCGTGTCCCGTCGCCGCTGTCCCCGCCGTCATTGGGGGTCTCCAGGGAGCCCGCCATGTATCCGTTCGAAGCGACGATGCCCTCGATGACCTCTTCCTCGCTGAGGTCAAGATGCTCGGCGAGCTGCTTGACGGTCGGCTCGCGGCCGAGGTCGACGGCGAGGCGCTCCTTGGCCTTGGCGAGCTCGACCCGCAGCTCCTGCAGTCGCCGGGGCACGTGCACGGCCCACGAGGTGTCGCGGAAGAAGCGCTTGATCTCCCCGATGATGTAGGGGAGCGCGAAGCTCGTGAACTCGACCTCGCGCGACAGGTCGAACCGGTCGATGGCCTTGATCAGACCGATCGTCCCGACCTGGATGATGTCCTCCATCTCGCCGCTGCCCCGGTTGCGGAACCGGCGCGCCGAGAAATGCACGAGGGAGAGATTCATCTCGATCAGGGTGTTGCGCGCGTACTGGTACTCGTGAGTGCCCTCTTCAAGGACTTGGAGCCGCTCGAAGAACAGCTTCGACAGTGCTCGAGCGTCCTTCGGGGCCACCTTCCCCGCGTCCTCTATCCAAGGCAACTCCTCGGCACCGGCCGGTGAGCCGACGTCGGAAGGGGCCGCGGCCTCCATCCGATCGGTGTCGGCGGCCTGGGCGGAAGTCGCTGTCATCTGTGTGTCCTCCCCTGGTAGTGCTTGTTTTCCCACGACGGTGTGCCCTGGCTTCCATTTTGTATTCATTCCGCTCGGCAATGGATCAGGGGCAGTTTCCCGACGGAGCGCTCACCTCCGCGTCCCAGGGGGCGACGCCCGTGCCGTCGGTCCAGGCCACAAGGCCCGCGTGGTCGACGCAGAGGATCCCGCACTGCTCGGCGTACTCGGCGGCGGGCTGGGTGAACTCGCCGGTGGTCACGACGGCCGCCACGTGCGCCTCGTGGACCGCGAAGCACGTACCGCCGAAGCGCTGGACGTCCTGGGAGCCGACCTTGTTCATGGGGCCGTAGCGCTTGCACTGGATGACGACGCGGCGCCCGTCGGGCGTGATGCCCACCACATCGGCGCCGAGATCCCCCGCTCCGCCGACGACGTGGACGTCCCGGCAGCCGTCCCGCTCGCAGAGCGCGGCGACGGCCTGCTCGAACTCCACCGGGTCCATGGCGGCGTAGTCGGTGGCCGCGAACGTCTCGACGGGGACCTCCGCCTCCGCCGCCGTCCCGGCCTCCGTGACCACGGCGGGCGCGGGATCGCCCGGCCGCCCCTCCGGGACCGGCGCGCTCCCTGACATCTCGTACGTGGCCTCGACGACGGCGTCGGTGACGCGGGCGGCCCTGCGGCGTCCGCGCGCGTTCCGCAGGGCCGCCACCGCGCCGGCCGCGACGACGACGATCACGACGGCGAACAGCGGGCGGCTGTCGGCCGTTCGTACGGCCAGCCTCAGGGTGAGCCCCGCGCCGCACAGCACGATGGCGACGAGGCCGAAGCACAGGATCGTCTGCCGGAGGCTGAAGGCCGTTCTCCGCCGGATCCGCCCCGGCCTGCGCCCGGATATGGTCATATGCGACGGTCCCCCCTGGTTGCGCCGACGTGAAGATCATTCATGGCTGCCATGTGCCCCGGCCAGCCCGTTTCAACAGTCGGGTGCCCGACCGCCCCCGGGCGCGGACGAGTTGGCGAGGGGCGGGGGAGAGAAGCCGGGGAAAAGGCGGGCGAAAGGCGGCCATGAGGTGGGCGCCGCGAGAACCTGACGGGATCAGCCGTCAATCCCGTAGCCTTTGACCAACAATTCGAGTTCGCCCGAGGGGCCCATGGACGTGATCATTTCCAGACGGACATGCGAGAGCGATGTCTGACGCCGCCACCGGCCACGGCTGGTGTATCGCCCAGGGGCCGGGCGCTTTCGGTCACGCCCGGGACCTCGCCCGGGAGACGCTGGAGTCGTGGAGCTGGCCGCCCGAACGAGTCGAGGTCGTGGTGCTCCTCGTGTCCGAGCTGGTCACCAACGCCCACCGGCACGCCGGTACGGACGCCTGGCTCCGGCTCGACCCGACCTCGGACGGCGTGCGCCTGACCGTCCGTGACGCCAGTCCGAAGCCGCCCGAACCCCGGGTTCCCGACCCCGAGGCCGCCGTGGGCGGGTTCGGGCTGCACATACTGGACCGACTGGCCTCCCGATGGGGCGTCGAGACGCACGCGGACGGCAAGCACATCTGGGCCCTGGTGCCCGCCACCGCCACCGCGCCGAACTGACCGGCCCCGTCCCGTCGTCGAGGCGATACGGCGATGTCGTGTTTGTGGCGTTCTGTGCGACCGCCCCCGCCGGGCGGCCGGGCCGATCCCGGCCACGGTTACCGAACTGTCTCCTTTCCGCGTGCAACTGCGGCCGCTTTTCCGCCGTCTATTAGGCGAAACGTGAATCGCACGGGCGCACAAGGAGGGGCATCAGTGAGGGACATACGCCGAAGAGGAATGGTCGCGGCCGGAATTACCGCGCTGGTGGCCCCGCTCACCGTGGCCATGGGCAGTACGCCGGCGCAGGCCGCCTCGTGCACGACACAGACCGGCCCGTACCAGAAGAAGGTCGAGAAGTTCCTCGGCCGCCCCGTGGACGGACGGCAGTCGGCCGCCGACTGCAGGGCGATCCAGGCATTCCAGACGAAGCACTCGATCAGTCCGAACGCCGGATACGCGGGCCCCGTCACCTGGGGCGTCATGGACCTCATGACCAAGCAGAAGGCCGTCGGGACGAACCCGAACCGGGCCGGCAAGTGCCCGACGAACAAGGGCCGCATCGCCTGCGTCGACCTGACCCTCCAGCTCAGCTGGATCCAGGACGGCGGAGAGCTGAAGTACGGACCGGTCGCGGTGCGCACCGGCCGCAACGGCTACGAGACCAGGACGGGTGCGAAGAAGATCTACTGGCGCAACATCGACCACGTCTCCAGCATCTACGACGTGCCGATGCCGTACAGCCAGTTCTTCGACGGCGGCCAGGCCTTCCACTCCGTCGGCATCAGCGTCTGGGCGCCCCCCGGCTCCCACGGCTGCGTGAACATGACCAAGAAGGACGCCTCGAAGTACTGGAGCATGCTCCGCAACGGCGACGACGTCTTCGTCTACGGGCGCAAGCCCGGCACCTGAGCGACCTGTTTCCCGGCGCTCGTGCGGGGCACCCGCCAGGAGAAACTGCGTCGAGGCAGGGAGTGCTCTCCATGTGCCGATGGCTTGCCTACTCCGGAACACCCGTTCTCCTCGGTGACATCCTGTACAAGCCCGCTCACTCCTTGATCGACCAGAGCCTCCATTCACGGCTGGGCGTGGAGACCACCAACGGCGACGGATTCGGTATCGGCTGGTACGGATCCGGCGCCGGCACGCCCGCCATCGTCCGGGACACGGGCCCCGCGTGGAACAACCGCAACCTGCAGGAGATCGCGGACCACGTCCGCTCACCGCTGTTCTTCGCCCACGTCCGCGCCTCGACCGGTACGGCCGTGCAGCAGACGAACTGCCACCCCTTCCGGCACGGCCGGTGGATGTGGATGCACAACGGTGCGATCACGGACTTCCACCGGATACGGCGCGACCTGTCCATGGCCATCGACCCGGCGCTGTTCTCCTCACTCGAGGGCTCGACGGACTCGGAGGTGATGTTCTACCTGGCCATCACCCTCGGCCTGGACCAGGACGCTCCGGGCGCCGTCGCGCGGATGGCCGGGCTGGTCGAAGGGATGGGCCGGGAGCACGGAGTGGAGTTCCCGCTCCAGATGACGATCGCGGTGACCGACAGCAGACGGCTGTGGGCGTTCCGGTACTCGAGCCGGCAGCCGTCGCGGTCGCTGTTCTACAGCACCCGCGAGGCCACCGTACGGGCGCTCCACCCCGACCTCGCGTTCCTCAAGGACGCCTCTCCCGAGACGCGCCTCATCGTCTCGGAGCCGCTGGGCGATCTGCCGGGCGTATGGAACGAACTGCCCGAGGGCAGCTGCGCCGTGGTCCAGCCCGGCGAGGACGCGCTGATGTCCTTCGCCCCCGAGCCGGTGTGACGGGAGCGCCCGGCGCCGCTCCCCGCACTGTCCTACTGGAATTCTATTAACCCCAACGAGTGGTGCGAATTCAGATTTTCGGCCGTGGCCCACAAGAATACGAATCTGCCCACGGCCGGAGGTTCTCTTGTCCCGCCCTGCCACACCCCCATCGACCATGACGACGCTCGGGTGCGCGCTGTTCGCCACCCGATGGCTCCAAGCCCCGCTGTATTTCGGCCTGGTGGCCGCTCAGGGGGTCTACGTCTACAAGTTCTTCAACGAGTTGTGGCATCTCATCGACCACGTCGTCAGCGGGCGGGCGGACGAGACGCATGTGATGCTCGCCGTTCTCAAACTGGTCGATGTCGTGATGATCGCCAATCTGTTGATCATGGTGATCGTCGGCGGGTACGAGACCTTCGTCTCCCGGATCGGGCTCCAGGGCCACCGCGACCAGCCGGAGTGGCTCTCGCACGTCAATTCCAACGTCCTGAAGGTGAAGCTGGCCACCGCCATCGTCGGCATCTCGTCGGTGCACCTGCTGCAGATGTTCGTCGACGTCCACCACACGCCCCAGCACGACCTGCTCTGGGGCACGGTGATCCACATGGCCTTCATCGCCTCGGCGGCGATCCTCGCCTACATGTCCGGCCCCATGGCCTCGCACGAGCACCGGGGGCAGGCCGCCCCCGCCGCGCAGCCGGTCGTCCTGCCCCGGCAGCGGGACCACACGCCGGACGAAGCGGGTTCCGCGGCGGAAGCGCGGATCGACGCGGCCGGGTTCCCCGCGCGCAAGACGCTGGAGATGTTCGACGACGGTCTCCTGCGGTCGCCGGGCCCGCAGACCCTCGCCCGGCTGGGCAAGGCCGACTTCGTCGCCGGCCACCGCAATGTGGTGCTGCTCGGCGCTCCCGGCACCGGCAAGACGCACCTGGCCGTCGCGCTGGGCCTGCGGGCGTGCCAGGCCGGACACCCGGTGCTGTTCGCCACGGCGGCCGAGTGGGCCGCCCGCCTCGGTGAGGCGAAAGCCGCGGGCCGTCTCGCCAAGGAGTTCGCACGGCTGGACGAGTACCCGGTGCTGATCGTGGACGAGCTCGGTTACGCGCCCCTGGAGGACGAGGCGCCCCACCTCCTCTTCCAGCTCGTCTCGCACCGCTACGAGCGGGCCTCCCTGATCGTCACCAGCGACCGGCCGTTCGGCCGCTGGGAGGAAGTGTTCGGTGACGCCGGGATCGCCTCGGCCGCGGTCGACCGCCTGGCCCATCACGCCGAGGTGGTCACCCTCGACGCCGACAGCTACCGCACGCGGGGCCTCGCCGCCGCGGTCGCGGGACGCGAGGGGACCGTCCTCTGACCGCACGCGTGCCCAAGGCGGGCGCGTGAACAGGGCGAGCGGCGGCCCGTACGCGAACGGTTTCCCGAGCGGGTCGGCCGCGTCACCCGTTCTCCCCGGCGGACGTGCCGCGCGGGCCGGTGGCGGCTTCACTGTGGGCAGTACGGCGCGTCGCTCCCCAGGAGCCGCGTACGCGGCACGGACCGTGCCGGCAGCGTCGGCGGTCGACGGGAGAACGCATGCCATCGTCCCACTCAGCGGCCGACCGGCCCGCCGCACCGCGCCCCCGGGGTGTGCTGCGGCGCCTCGGCGAGTGGTGTGCCCGCCACTGCGTGACCGTCGTCGTGCTCTGGCTGGCCGCGCTCGTCGGACTGCAGGTGCTGGAGCGGTCGCACGGCGGCTCGTACTCCGACAACTTCTCCCTGCCCGGGTCCCAGTCGCAGGACGGACTCGACGTCCTGCGGGCGCACGACCCCGCCGCCGGCGGTTACGGCGCGCAGATCGTGCTCCACGCCTCGAAGGCGCTCACCGGCGTCAGCGGCCAGATGGCGACCGCGGTGACCAGCCTGGAGAAGCTGCCCCACGTGCTCAGCGCCCAGAACCCGCTGCCGGCGCCCGGCACCACACCTCCCACCGGCAGCCAGAACGTCGGGCCGTACGCCGGCGACGGGAAGACGGCGTACATCACCGTCCGGTTCGACGTCCAGCCCTCCACCCTGGGGTCCTCCTACCTCGACGGTGTGGACCAGGCCGTGCAGCCGCTGCGCGCGGCCGACGTGACGGTCGAGTACGGCGGACCGCTGGGCGAACTGGCCCGGCCCGAGGCGGACGACCGCACCAGCGAGGCCATCGGGTTCGGGGTGGCGATCGTGGTGCTCCTGATCGGCTTCGGCAGTGTCGTCGCGGCGGGACTTCCCCTGGTGAGCGCGCTGATCGCGGTGGTCTGCGGACTGGCCCTCCTCGGGTTCCTGGCCGCCGCGTTCACCTTCGCCACCGTCTCACCGACGCTCGCCACGATGATCGGCCTCGGCGTGGGCATCGACTACGCGCTCTTCCTCATCACGCGCCACCGGCAGAACCTGATGAACGGGCAGCACCCCGTGACGGCGGCCGGGACGGCGGCGGCGACCAGTGGCCGGGCCGTGCTCGTCTCCGGCTGCACGGTGATCATCGCCCTGTCGGGCCTGTGGGTCTCCGGGATCGGCTTCATCGGCAAACTGGGCCTCGCCGCGGCGGTCACCGTGGTCACGGCCGTGCTCGGCGCGCTCACCCTCGTCCCGGCCCTGCTGGGGCTGATCGGCCGGCGGATCGACAAGCTCCGCGTCCGCGGGCCCGTCGCCGAGACCGGCGCGGAGCCCGGCGAGGAGGCGCACGGCACATGGCACCGGTACGCCCAGCGGGTGGAGCGCCGCCCGTGGTGGTTCATGGCGTCCGGCGTCGTGGTCCTGGCCGTCCTGGCGATCCCGCTGCTCTTCATCCAGTTGGGACACATCGGCGACGGGGCCGACCCGAAGTCGTTCACCGACCGGCGCGCCTACGACCTGATGTCGTCCGCGTTCGGCCCCGGCTCGAACGGCCCGATGACGCTCGTCATCGATCAGACCTCCGTGCCGCAGGCCGACCGGTCCTCGCTCGCCGACGCGGCGAAGAGCGCCCTGAGCGACGTGCCCGACGCCGCGGTCATCACGCCGCTCCAGCCCACGTCGGACGGCGACGTGCTGATCGGCACGGCGTACTCGGTCGCCGCTCCGCAGGACGAGAAAACCACCGCACTGGTCAACCGTCTGGTGGACGACGTCCTGCCGCAGGCGGTGTCCGGCACCGACGCCAGGACGTACGTGACGGGCACGGCCGCCGCCCAGGTGGACTTCCTCGACGTCGTCTCCAGCAGGCTGCCGCTGATCATCGCCGTGGTCGTCGGACTCGCCTTCCTCGTCATCCTGGTCGTCTTCCGCGGCGTGCTCGTCGCGGTCAAGGCGGCCGTGCTCAACGTCCTGTCGATCGCGGCCTCCTACGGTGTCGTGGTGGCGGTCTTCCAGTGGGGCTGGGGCGGTCCCGCGCTCGGCGTCTCGGGCGAGGTGCCCATCGAGAGCTACGTACCGATGATGATGTTCGCCATCGTCTTCGGGCTCAGCATGGACTACGAGATCTTCCTGCTGTCCCGGGTCCACGAGGCGTGGCTGCGCACCGGCGACCCGCGGGCGAGCGTCGCGCACGCCCTGGAGATCACCGCGCGGGTCATCACCTGCGCGGCGCTGATCATGGTCAGTGTGTTCGCGGCCTTCATCGTCAGCGACAACATCGTGGTGAAGATGCTGGGCCTCGGGCTGGCGGCCAGCGTCCTCATCGACGCCACCGTCGTACGCCTGCTGCTGGTGCCCGCCGCCATGACGCTGCTGGGCAAGTCGGCCTGGTGGACGCCCCGTTGGCTGGACCGGGCGCTGCCGCACGTGAACGCAGAGGGGGAGACGCCGCCCGAACCGGGGCCGGTGGGAAAACCGGTGTGACCTCGCGGCGCCGACCGCCATCATGGCGGGCATGAACGATGACGTGAATCCCGTGGAGGCCCTGCTCGTCGTGGACGTCCAGTCGGCGTTCGTCCGTGGTGACGGAGCCGTCCCGGACGCGGCCCGCCTCCTGGACCGTACGGCGGACCTGATCGCACGGGCGCGGCGGAGCGGGGCGCTCGTCGTCCACATCCAGAACGACGGAGCGCCGGGAGCGGACGACGAGCCCCGTACGCCCGGGTGGGAGTTGCACCACCCGATCCTGCCGGGACCCACGGAGGTGGTGATGCGCAAGGCGGAGGACGACGGATTCGAAGGGACATCGTTGGCGAACCTGCTGACCGACGCGGGGGTACGGGCCCTGGCCGTCTGCGGGATGATGTCGGAGATGTGCGTACTGGCCACGGCCCGCACCGCGCTGGCGCTCGGCTTCCGGGTCGTCATGCCCCACGACGCCCACGCCACGCAGAACATCCCCGCGGCACCTGGCATCAGCGACGCCGTTCCGGCCGCCACGGTCTCGCGGGTCGCCGAATGGGCTCTGGGCGACGAGGTCGAGATAGTCCCGCGTGCCACGGACGTCACGTTCACGGCCCTTCCCTCGCCGGTCCGCTGACACCGGCAGCGACGACGCCAACGGCCGTACGGGGCAGCCGTTTCGCGCCCTGGTCGCCCGCGCCGGGTCAGGGAGGGCCTGTGAGCGATTGTGAACAGTTGTGATCTTGAATTGTGGTTGTTGCGTGGATGTCATCCGAAGTTGCCCGTGGCGTGGAAGGGTCCGACCACCGTCGTGATCGCCCGCCCCATCGGGCATCCATGAGAGGACACCATCCCCATGTCCCGTCGTATCACCCTGAGATGGGCCGCCGCCCTGGTCGCGGCCGGCTCCATAGGCATGGTCGCAGCATCCCCCACGCAGGCCGGCCCCGCCGCGGACACCGAACGCGCGACGACCGCCGTCACCGCGGCGTCGGACCCCGGTTCGTACTACGCGGCCGCAGAAGGCAAGACCGGCGCCGCACTCAAGAGCGCGCTGCACACGATCATCAGTTCGCAGTCGACCGTCTCGTACGACCAGGTCTGGACGGCGCTGAAGAACACCGATCAGGACCCCGCCAACTCGGCCAACGTCATCGAGCTGTACACGGGCAAGTCCATCGCCAAGACCCGCAACGGCGGCAACACCGGCGACTGGAACCGCGAGCACGTCTGGGCCAAGTCCCACGGCGACTTCGGCACCTCCACCGGCCCTGGCACCGACCTGCACCACCTGCGGCCCGAGGACGTCACCGTCAACAGCATCCGGGGCAACAAGGACTTCGACAACGGCGGCGGCACCGTGTCCGGCGCGACGGGCAACTACACCGACGCCGACAGCTTCGAGCCCCGCAACGCCGTCAAGGGCGACGTGGCCCGCATGATCCTCTACATGGCCGTACGGTACGACGGCGGCGACGGCTACGCCGACCTCGAACCCAACGACCGGGTCGGCAACGGCTCCCTTCCGGCGATCGGCCGCCTCAGCGTCCTGAAGCAGTGGTCGCAGCAGGACCCGCCGGACGCGTTCGAGCAGCGCCGCAACGAGGTCATCTTCAGCACCTACCAGCACAACAGGAACCCGTTCATCGACCACCCCGAGTGGGTCGAGTCCATCTGGTAGTCCGGCCGCCGCTCCGTGCGCCCCGGCCGCCGGGCCCGCTCGATCAGTGGGCCCGGCCGCCGGAACCCGCCTGGCGGCACGCCTCGTCGAAGGCCGGGGCGGCGGTCAGGCGGGGTGGCCCGGTGTCAGGTCGCCGACGTCGGTGAAGGCGAGCAGTTGCGGACGGCCGGGCGGGCGCGGTGAGCAGGCGACCGGTTCCAGCAGGAAACCGACGTGGTCCCCGCCGTCGAAGTGGTCCCGTACGCGTCCGACGAACCAGGCGCAGGCTTCGTCCAGCACCGGTGCGCCGCCGAGCCCCGGGCGCCACGCGACACGCGCGAACTTGTCGACGCTGTCGCCCGTCTCGCCGCCGAACAGCGCGGCGGGCGCCCTGTCCTCGCGCCTCAGCAGGTGGACGCCCAGGTGCGAGGCCCCACGTGCCACGCGGTACGTGCGATTGGCCCTGGACAGCCACACCACGAACCGGGGCGGGTCGATCGAACTCTGGGAGGCGAACCCCACCAGGCATCCCGCCCGCTCGTCCGCCGTCGCGGCGGTGACCAGGTACATCGGATAGTCGAGCAGGTCGGTGAACGCGTCGAACTCCACGAGGGGACGCTATCGCGTCCAGCGGCCGCTGTCCCCCGGCGGGCCACGGGCAGGAGCTCCCTGCCCGGCGCACGCGGCACCGGTGGCCCGCGACCGACACCCGGCGCCGGGCGCACTGTTCCGCACGAGCGGTGTGGAACAATGCCTCTGTGCGCCCCCGGCGCACTTCCAACCCGGCGGACCGGCCTGCCGTCCACGGCGGGTGAGCGCCATAGGTTGGGGGACGGCTCACCGCCGGACGCCTCGGCGCTTGGCCGCACGCGATCACCCCTGGTCACCGCTTCCGGCCGGTTCACGCCCCGGCAAGGGCGACGGTGGTCCGACCCTGAGGCGGGTCGTCAGCGGGAAGGGGGCACCCTACACCAAAGGGTCGCTGCAGAACCGATAAACCACCCGGTAGTGACCACTCATATGCCTCCTAATCACCCAGATGCCGCGCATCCTGCCTAACGCCTACACCGTTGGGCGGAATATGACGAAAGCAAAGCGGGCCGACATGCCCGTGCAGCGCTTGATCAGTTCCAGGAGTGATGTCGGCGCCCCCGCCGTTCGGATGGGGGAGTGGGTCTTCACGCCCCCCGTACGCCTTCGCTTCGCGCAGGAAGCGAACGCGACTTTGCACGACAACGACCGTTGTATCGACCTGCGGTACTCGTCCCCGCTCCTGGAACACCTCCTGGCGGAGCTGGGACGTATCGAGGCCGACTTCGTCACGCTGTCGAGCGCCGCCGAAGCCCCGGGCGGGCACCGCGGTCAGCCGGGCGGGCAGCGACATGCATGAGGGGCGCGGCCGCCACAGCCGCGTCGGACCTCCCGACGGTTCAGGGTCCACTGCCTCCTGGTCGAAGCCGGACGACAGCTGTCCGCAGGCCGGATTCCGGCACGAGCAACCTGCCCCCCTCGATCCTCTCGGCCCGCTCGACATGCCCTGGGACCCGGCGGAAGAACTCGCCCATCTCCTCCAGGAGGCCATCCAGAACGACCGCGACGCGGGCGTCGACGCGCCCGCCGACCGCGACGCGCCGCCGGCCGCCGACGCCGTGGACGCTCCCCTCGACGGTCTGACGCGGATCACGGCGGAGCTGCCCGCCGTGCGGTCCGCGCCCCGCCGGCGCCGCCGCGCCCTGTCACGAAAACGCACGGCCGGCGCCCTGCAGACGATCAGTTTCTTCCTGGCCGCGCTCGCCGCCGTCATCGTCTCCATGGTGTGCGTCTTCGGCGGCATGGTCACGTACGATCCCCTGCGCCACCTCGCCCGGTACCGCACCGCCAAGGACGCGGTGACCTGGTGGCCCGTGCTCGTCTACGGGCCCTGGATGGTCGCGTCGCTGTCCATCCTGCGCGCCGCGCTGCACCAGCGCCGCGCCGTGCACTCGTGGAGCGTCGTACTGCTCTTCTCCACGGTCTCGATACTCCTGTGCGTCTCCCAGGCGCCCCGAACCGTCGTGGACGTGGCGGCGGCCGCCCTGCCGTCACTCGCCGCCCTCGCCTGCTTCCAGCAGCTCGTACGGCAGATCACGCTCACCCGGCC
>NZ_VBVX01000211.1 GCF_005981925.1 Streptomyces albidochromogenes | reverse complement strand
CCCCCCGACAGCACACCGAGCTCCCGGTGAACGCGCAGCGCAGGTCGACGACTCCGACACCCGCGACAGTCCCGCGCCACCGGGAGCATTTCGCTGCCCGCCCCCGAACCGGTCGAAGGACCCGTACTCCTCACATTCGCCCCACGACTCGGCACACCTCGTACAGCGACAAGCCCGGTCACAAGTTCTCCACGGAACCCGTCGCGAGCGGCTGCGACCTTGCGATCGTGAAGGTCGTAGGGTGTTGTGTGACTTATGGGGTGGGTGTTACCAGGGGGCTGTAGTCCGCTTCCTGGTCGCTGAGGGGTGAGTGCGGCCCGTGCCGCACCCCTGTGGAACCTGGCCGGGAAACGTCGTGGATCCCGCACGCCGCCCGGCCCGCCGAGCCGGCCGCCGGGTGCGCTTCGCTGCCATCCTTCGGGGCCGCTCCGAGAGTCGCCTGTCAGTGATGCGTCGGTAGTCGATGAGGGAGAACTCCGGTCCATGGGGGATCATTTCAAGGCAGACACAGATCAGCTGGGGGAGTTCCTCAAGACACTCGAGGGCTGCGTCCGCGATCTCGATGAGGCTCGTGCCGCTCTGGACCACGTCCGTGCCGATCAGATCGGTACGAAGCGACTCGACGAGGCGTGCGACGGATTCCAGGAACGCTGGAAGTACGGGTCCGAGCAGACCAAGAAGATGATCGACGCCATCAGTGAGGGTGTGAAGTCGAACAAGAAGGGCTACGAAGAGGTCGAAAAGGCCTTGGAGAAAGCCTTCAACGACATGGCTCAGGAGTCCACCTCGGGTGGAAAGGGCGCGAAGTAATGGCCGTGAATCCCTATCCCAGCCTCGGATGGAATCCGGTTCCCGGCATACCGAGCGAAGTCAACGCGCTGAAGCAGAAGGTCACCACCGCCGCCACGGCACTGCGCACGTGCCACAACCAGCTCCAGAAGCTCATCGGTGAGAGCAGCTACTGGGAAGGCGACGCGGCCAAGGCGTTCCGCGAGGCGATCGACGGCGAGCTGCCGACGTACATCAAGAACGCCGCGCGGTCGCTGGAGAAGGCATCCGCCCAGTTGGGTAACTGGGACGGCTATCTGACGGCCAACCGCGACCTGGCGCAGAAGTACGACGCGGCCGCCGCCGAGAAGAAGTCCGCCGCCAACACGGCCAAGGAGCGGTACGACAAGGCGGGCCGGCACCCCGACCTCAAGCTCGCCGGCCAGCAGTTCGGCACCCAGGAGGAGGCCGACGCGGCCACCGCGCGCCTGCGGGCGGCCGAGCGCAGCCTCAACGAGGCGACGACCGCGCTGAACCAGGCCAACGGCGCGTACGACGACGTCATCACCAAGGCCAAGACGCTGGAGACCACCCACTCGGACAACGCCGAGACGGTCGCCAAGTCGCTCGACGACGCCACTGACAAGCTGGCGCCCAAGGAACCGGGCTGGCTGAGCAAGGCCGTCGACGCCATCTGGGACGGCATCAAGGCCGTCGGGGCGTTCCTGTACGAGCACGCCGGAACGATCGGCGCCATCGCCGGCATGCTGGCGCTCTTCCCGACGCCGCTGGCTCCGCTGTTCGCCGGCATCGCGGTCGTGGCGAGCGCCGCGTCCATGTCGAAGAACCTCTCCGATCCGAAATTCAGAAGCGACCTGTTCGGCGGCGGCAGCGGAATGGACATGTTCTCCGCATGGGCCTCCATCGCCGGTGACACGGTCGGCATGATTCCGGGCGGCAAGGCCCTGGGCCTGGCGGCGAAGGAGGTGGCCGACGGCGTGGGCATGGCGGGCAGGATGGGCGTAGCCGTATCGGGTACGGAGAAGGCCGGGGCGTTCGTCAGGGAGATCGTCCCCGCGTTCTCGAAAAGCGCGTCGGACGAGGTCGCCGATGCGTGGCGCGCGGCAGGGGAAACTGCCTCCGGTTCGGCGAAGCTGATGGGTGAGATCACCGCCAACGGCGTCAATGTGGCCGCGAACGTCGTGTCGTCCCTGGAAAGCCTGGGCGTGGTCGACAAGGAAGGCGGCGAGCACAACGCCGCGGAGAGCACCAAGGCCGCTGCCACCGCGCACAGCATCGCGGGGCTTCTGGGATGGCTGTGAGCGAGCGTGTCGCGGCAAGCGAGAAGCGGGTTGAAAAGTGACTGAGCACTACGCGGATGTGGCGAGCAAGCCGCAGCCCGCCTTCTGGTACGGACTGCCGCACGGCTACCTGCGGTTGGATCTCGACCCGCCGTTCGAGCGGGTCGTGGCGCTCATCCAGCAGGTACTCAGCCTGCCCGACGAACTGCGCGACCGTGCGGAAGAGGTGGTGCGGTTCTACACCGGCGTGGTGGGCCTGCTGAACGCCCAGCAGGTGCAGGGGTGCGCGATCGGGCTCCACCCGGACGAGGCCGGCGGAGCCGTGTCCTCCGTACTCACCGTCTCGACCGTCCCGGCCTCCGGGGTCAACGCGAAGCTCGTACTGGCCGGCATGGCCGGCACCGCCGCCGACAACCCCGACGAGGGCATGCGCCCGCTGGAGCTGCCCTGCGGAACGGGCTTCATAGCCGAGAAGAAGCGGCGTACGGTCGCACCCGGCAGGCCGCCCGAGGCCGCCGGCGTCCCTCCGGAGGACGTCGTCTGGCAGGGCACGGTCGCGGTGACGGGCAGCGGCATGCCCGACATCGTGGTGGTGCAGCTGGTGACGGCGGCGGTCGACCTCGCCGACGACTACAGAAACGTTCTGCTCGGCGTGGCGCACACCCTGTCGTTCACCGACCCGTCGCCCCGGGACGAGCCGGGCGGTGACGGCGGCAGGCGTGGCTCCGCCGCTACGAACGCCATCAGGAACGACTTCGGATAGCCATGGCAGTGCCCGAGACCAACGGCAATGGCCGTAACCCAAGGAGACTCATGCCGGAAGCACCGCAGGTTGAGCACGCGTCCGCGGCCGTGAACGCGGAGGAGCTGCGCAAGCGCCTGACCTCCCGTGTGGTCAGGAGGTTCCTGGCGTACGGTGCGACCTTCGCGGTCATGGCGGCCGTTCCGCCGTTGCTGGTGCAGTCGGGAGCGTTCGACGGCACGTGGCACTGGCTCGTGTACGTCACGGCGCCCTTCACGGGCATCGGCATCCTGGGGCTCCTCGCCGTCCTCCTCTACAAGCTCCCGCCCGCCGTCGTCGTCACGCGCGCGTGCCGCAAGGCGTTGCGCCAGTACTCCTTCGAAGAGTTCTGGCCGCAGGTGGTGAAGAAGGACGGAAAGCAGGCCACCAGGGGACGCCCCGAACTCACGCTCAGACTGAAGAACGCCGACGGCACGAGGTCTCCGCTGCTGCGCGTGCTCGAAGTCCCCAGTCGTGGCAGGCGTCGCGACCCGTGGCCGGAGGGCATCGAGAACGGCGTGTGGGTGGCGGGTGACCTGCCGTTCGGGGCCATCGCTTTCGTGCCGGGCAGCGGTGCGCTGCTGCTCCTGCACCCCGAGAAGTGGGACAGGCTGGCCTCGGAGCGCGAGTCGGCCGGTCGGGACCGCATCGCCCGGGCGGAGCGGGCGGGGCTCGCACGCAGGGTCTTCTGACGACCTGTCCGCTCAACCGGCCGCCCGCTTGTCCGCCTGCCCGCCCGTCCGGTCCGGCGGCACGTGCGGCGACTTGGGGCGGCGGGAGATACTGGGGGGACGAGAGGTGAGGAGAAGCGAGATGGCCCAGCAGCCCCAGAACCCCAAGGGACCCGACGCCGACCGCGGCGTGTGGGACGAAGCGCTCGACCCCGAGCAGGTCCGCTCATTGAACTCCGCGCTGCGCAAGCTCGCCGACGGCGGCGGCGCCGGCAAAGAGCTCCAGGACACGGCGAAGAACCTGCTGTCCGGCCGCCTCCAACTGCGCGACGCCCTGGACGACCCCACGGCGGTGCGCGCTCTGAGCGGCGGCCCCATGGCCTCGCTGCGCAACCAGTGGGAGTCGCTCTCCGAGGAGGAGCAGGAGCAGATCAGGCAGGGCGAAGCGCCGGCGGGCGACGGCGCGCCTTCGGACCCGAACGCGCCGAAGCGCGCCGAGGAGCAGCAGCCCCGCAAGAAGAGCCCGGGCCGTCACAGCGGCGGCTTCTCGCTGTACTGAGCATCCGTAGCCGGCGGGGCCGGGCGGACCTGCCGGCCCCGCTGTGCTTCGCGCTTCCGTACGAGCTGGGGGCTGGCGGCGGGCTCCGGGCAGGGCGACTGCTCAGAACAGCCCGTGCCACATCTGCTCGACGATCAGCGACCACCAGCCGTCGGGGTTCACCAGCGCCGTGGCGTCGATGGCCACCAGCTGCTCCTGCAGCTCCGCCACCGCCGCGCCCGCGGCCACCGGGTCGAGCCCCTGCATCCGCTCCCGCACGGTGGTGAGCAGGGCGAGGGAGCGGACGTACGCGCCGGCCGAGATGTTCACGTAGCGGGCCGACGCGGTGACCGGGTCGATCGCCCAGACCGCGCCGAGTCCGTTGGGCTCCGTCGGGCCGGGCAGGCACTGTACGGCGAGCACGGCGACGCCGTCCCAGCCGATACGGGTGAGATGCGCGAGTGCGGCGATCTTCTCCTCGCCGGCCGGACTGCGGCGCTCCCGCAGGTTGGTGGCCACGTCGGTGAACAGCCCGCCGACGGGGGGAGCGTCGGGGCGGTCCGCGGCGAAGAACAGCGGTACGTCGACGGGAAGCCCCGCCCACGTGAGCAGCGACTGCGTGTCCTGCGGCAGTGGTGTGGCCGCGAGGTCGTCGGCGTCGTAGCGGCGTACGCCGTCGGTGCCGAAGACGTCGGTGAGGTGGCGGCCGAGGGCCACGTCTCGCAACGGCTCGACGGGGGGCACATGCGTGGGTGCGGGAATGCGGTGGGGGCGCGGCGGGGGCTGCTGACCGGCGACCTGGTGCATCATCTCGACGTGCTGGATCAGTCCGGCGATACCCTCGGCACGGGCCTCGGGGCGGGCGCCGTACGTCTGGCTGCAGGAGAGGCTGGCGTTCCGGTACGTGTTGAGGAGTTCGGCGGTGTAACCGCCGGGGAGCAGGCTGGGGCGCAGGTCGGTGTGGATGGCCAGCACGTTCTCGTTCGGCACGCCCATACGCCGGAGCTCCGCGGCGGCCTGGTGCTCGGACGGCGGGAGGCCGGGACCGGAGTTCCGGAAAAGGGTCGTCTCCTCGCCGGTGGCGGGGTCGGTGTAGGTGAAGACGGAGGTGTTGCCGGGGCCCGTCACCGGACGGGCGTCGGCCCCGTCCCCGCCGTGCTTCTGCCGGTACATCCGAACGACCTCGTCGACCGGCACCGACGGCCAGACCGTCAGCTCACCGGTACGCCGGTCCACGACCCCGCACGCGTCCCCGATCTCGGCCGGCGGCCGCCGCTCCCCGCTCTCCGGGTCCTGCTCCATCGGCGCGGGCGCGGCCCACACGACCCAGCCGAGGTCGAACTCCCGCATCCTGACCTCGCGGCGGGCCCCCGAGCCTTCGGGGTTGAGCCAACGGTCGGCGGCGGCGAGCGCCTGCTCCTGGGTGGTCACGCGGAAGGCTCCTTCAAGGTCGTCGGCGGTGGTTCTGGCTGGTGGGGTTGGCTCTACGAGGCTATCGGTGTGGTTGGCGTCAGGATCCGCAGGGCCTTCGCACCACGCTCGGTGGCGACAAGGAGGATGCCGTCCGGGGAGAGGTCGGCGCCGGTGAGGGGCACGTCGGAGACAAGCGCGGCCACGACCGTCTCGTCGGCGCGGTTCCACACCCGCAGGTAGTCCCCACCCACGCTGAGTGCCAGCGGAGAAGACGCGCGCTCCTCCTCTGAAGGCGGCAGTATCCGTTCGGGGGACGTGTCACCGAGGGGCGCTCGCTGGACAAGGCCGCGGATCAGCAGCGAGGACCCTCCTTGCGCCCCGATCGGGTACGCGTCAGGTGTTCCCTCCGGGACAGCAAGTGCCGCGACGGGGATCGCCGGATTGTCGCCGGACGCCGGGATCCTCCCGACAGTCACCGCGTGGATGCCCGGGACCGGCAGGCTCCAGAGGGTCTGCCATGGGAGGTCGATGCCGAGCCGGTGGACCGCGGCGGCGTACTCGGGCAGACCGTCCTCGACGAATGCGGTCTCCAGCAGGGCGGCGCGCAGCTGGGCCGGGGCCTGGGTACGCGTCAGCAGGGGAGCGATACGGAGATACGTGAGGGCCGCGGCCCCGAGTGCTTCAATCGGTGCCGCTTCAATGGCCGCACGCAGCCGTACCGGATCCGCGTGAACGAAGAGCCCTGGATCGGTGAGCAGCTGGGGAAGGAGCCCGGCTTCGAGGGTGTGTCCCGCTATGTAGTCGCGTACGTAGGGATCGGCTCGGCTCCAGTCCTGGTCGGGAACGGCCTCGAGCAGTGCCACGGCTATTCGGGACTGGGCGGCGGGAACGTCGCCCATCCCCGCGCGGATCTCGTCCCCGATGGCTGGGTGCAGCAGACGCAGCAACGTACGCCTGTCCTCGTCTTCGACAGGTTCGACGAACGGTGCAACGAGAGTGATGCCGCTCCCGATCGCCTCGGCCAGCTCCGGCCCGGCAACGGCGACCACCAGCCGCCTCCATAGCTCAACCGGGATCCCGGCGCCTTCTGCCAGGGCCAGTGGAGAAAGCATCAGACGCAGCGTATGCGGGTCACTGCCGAGACGGCGGGAGTGCAGATCCAGGGCCTGGCCGACGGACGCCGGAAGGTAGAGGTCGTCTGTTGAGTCGAAGGTGTCGGGCGCGGTCAGGATGCTGTGCACAGCCAGCTGGACGACGAGGTGGTTCGTCCCGGCCCGCCGACCGATGGCCTCGGCCAGCCGGCGACGCTGGGCGGGATCGACGGTGAACGGCAGCTCGGGCGCTCCGGACTGAGGATTCAAGGCCGCTTCGGCGTGCCGCACCAGGCCCTCGGGATCGGCCCACTGAGGGTCGTCGAGGTCGATGATCTGCGCGGCTCCGGCCGGCAGCCCTTCGACGACATCGGCGGCGAGTTCGCGTGGTACGTCGGTGAGAAGGCGCACGGTCTGCGTCGCGGCCAGCGGGTTGAGTACGTCCCGAACGAGGCGGGACCGTTCCCTGTCTGTTCGGACGGGGCCTGCGCGGTCGACGTCCGGGACGACGACGGCGGTGTGCTCGACGGCCGCCAGTTTGGTGAGAACATCCCCCGTGCTGCTTGCGCCGAGATCGAAGTAATCGGCAAGCAGCCAGAGTATCTGAACCGCGGTAAGCCCTGGCGTGTTGGTCACCGCGGGAGCCGGAAGCTCGGGTGGAACGATGGACGGATCGAGTGATTCCAGGGGAAGCCGCTTGCGGAACTGCGGGTCGCACAGCATGAGGAAGCCACTGAGCAGCCGCGACCGTCCGCTGCCGGACTCACCGGTGACCACGAGGACGCGCGGGGCACCCGGCGACTCCATCCGCCACGCGGCGAGAGCACGGAGTGCCGCCGTGCGGCCACCTATGTGGGGGTGAGGTGCGTAGGTGTCGCTAGTCCCGGTCATCGGTCCGTCCTCCTGTAAGTGCACATCTGCACACTTCAGTGATCTTATGTCTCCAGTGGAGAGCCTCCGGCTTGTGAGCCAGCGGCCAGCGGTCACACCCAGTCGTCCCCATAGCACGCCAAGTCCCAGGTGCTGTCCTCGAAGTCGTACCCTTCGAGGATGAGGGTCCAGGCCTCGGCCCGGGCGGCGACGCCGTCAATCTGTCGGCACCACAACGTGAGAGCGCTTTGTGCGTCCTTGTGGTCCGGGGAATAGGGGAAGTGCGTCCTGCGGAACTCGTCGTAGAGCCGGACCATGGCGAAGAACTGGGTGAGGCTGCTACCGGCGACGGGGTCGGGCGAGCCACCCGTGGTGTCCCTGTAGAGCCGACCGCTGCTGCCGTCGAGCAGCAGTCTGGAGTACATCCAGGTACCAAGCTCATAGAACGGACCGCCGCTGGGCGCCTCGCTCCTGGCACGGCGTTGGCGGGGCACATCGCGTCCCCGGCCGGGCCAGGTCACTTCAGTCAACGGGCGGTCGTCTTTGGGAGTGATGGCGAGGTGCAAGAAGTCGCTGATCTCGGGCAGGCCGGTCTCAAGGAGGAAGCTTCGCGCATTCGGGGCGCTGAGACCCTGAGGAAGCTGATGTTCGGCCAACCGATGGCAGGTGTCTGGACCGAACGTCTCCTCGAGCCAGTCCCGCAGGCCATGACCACGCAGAGCGGCGGACGCGGACGGTGGCAGAGGCCAGGGAGCGGAGTGGGCGTGGGTGGCGACGAGGGGCTGCTTACGGTAAGCGGCCAGATCGGGGGTGTCCGGCGCGTCGACGGACACAGCGAAGAGGCCCGCGGTGCCGGCAAGTACCCAAAGCCCGCCGACATGCACTCCCTGCGTCACCGCGGACGGGCAGCGAGGCGGAGGCGTGATACCTGGGGAATCCTGTTGCCAGCCAGTATCGGTGTGTCGAGCGAAAGGGACGGTGGGCGCATCTGAGCTCGGAGACCCGTGAGCGTTGCTCCAGGGAGCATGGCCCTCCGCCAAGGCAGTACGCACGTATACCGGCTCAGTGAGAGGCTCACCGGTTGCTGGGTGCCACTCCTGGCGGACGTATCGTGGCTTGGGACGAGCATTTCGGCCAGTGGTCGTGTCCCGGGCAGTGACCACACTCAGGCCTGCTCCACCAGGCATCGCACCCAGTTCGTCAACGCGACCGGCCTCGTCCGAGACGCGGCCGAAGACGCCCACGGGGCGCCAGCGGCTCCATTGGGTCCGCCACGGCAGCGGAACCCCCGAAGCAAGTACCTGTTCGGCCAGCTCGCCCCGCCCCGCGCTGAGTGCCCCGTGATGCAGCCAGGCCGCCCACTCGCCTTGTGCTGAGGGAGCGATGCCCTGTGCTTCCATGTAGTGCAGCATGGCTGCCACGCTTCCATAGGGCACACCGCCGGGGTAGGCGACGGCGATTGCCTCGTGGAGGGCGGACGCTGTGCACTGTGCCAGGAGTCGCCCGTCCTCCAAGTATCGGGGCAGCTTGTCAGCGAGCGCCGCATGCAGCGGCAGGGCTTGTGCGGCGTACTCGCCCACCGGGCCCCTGCGGCCCCACGGGCCTGGCCCGCCCACGTCAAGGGCGGCCACCAGCGCCTCTACGAACCGGGATTGATCGGCGGCAACCCAGGGCGATCTGAGTCGCCATGCGTGGTGAAGAGCGTCGGAACGGAAAGCGACCGATGACCGGGCTTCGTCGAGGACCAGGACATCTGCTCGCCGCTCGGCAAAGGCAATGAGTTCCGGCACCATCTTTCGCACACCGCCGGCGCCGCAGAGCAGCTGCCAGACAGACAGCGGAACTTGCCGGAGTTCGGCGGCGGACAGCGCTCCCAGCAGGCGGGCCGCTCCGGTCTCCTCGGCAGTCGCCGCCCGAGTGGGCGCGGGCAGGACCACTTGGAACTCGGGCGACGGGGGCGACACCATAGGTTCCTGATCGTACTCGGCCATGACGGACACCTCACGGCCCTGGAACCGTCGGAAGCCTGGGGCGAGCACCTCCGCCACACGAGCCGGTTCCGTCGACGTGAGCACCTCGCCCGCGTACTGCACATTGACGAGGAGGAGGACACAGGGACGACCCGACGGGGCGGCTCGGCACTCATCGCGCATGCGTGTCGCCACAGCATCGGCACTCATGCCCCGACAGTCGATCAGGGAGGCGCTGGGCCAGCGGTCGCCTACCGCTCGCACGAAAGCGCTCTTGCCGCTCAGGGCCGGACCGAGGACCGAGAACACCTGCCGCGCCCGGGTGGGCAGCTCCCGCCACGCCTCGATGCGTGCCCAGTCCTCATCGTTGATTTCGGGCACTGGGTCGATCCTTTCCATGAGCGGTGATGCGTGCGTCGGTATTACTGGCCAGAGCTGGCATTGGAGTCCCAGATGCCCTTCAGCCTGTTCACGTAGTTGTTGAAATCGCTCTTGAACTTAGCCCGAGCCTCGTCCTTGGCCTCGGCGGTTGTCGCCGTGGTGCCGTCGTCCCGAGTGAGGTCCGCGTTCTCGTCGATCACACTCCTGCGGAAACCGACACCGTAGTGAATGCGGAGCTTGTTCTTCTTCTCGCCTTCACCCAGTTCGTCGTCGGGCTTGCCGTCTTCGACTTCGTTCGCCAGGTAACCGGAGCAGTCGTTTCCGGAGGCGTGGCCGCATGGCTCGCGTTCGGTATACAGGCTGATGGGCTCGAACGGCTGCTGACCGGCGGCTTCGCGCCTCTCATTCACCGACTGTATCCAGTCCATGGCGTGTGGCTCTGAGTGGACGCCCGAGCCCCAGGGTTGGCTCATCGGCAGTGAGCTGTCCACGACGTACCGGATCTCGTTCTTGTTCTCGGGGTCGCGTACCTCAACCACTGCATAGTTCTTACGTGACCAGTCGCCCTTGTGCTCTTCCAACGCCTTCAGTTCCTGCGCTACTGCGTCCGTGATCTCGCTATCGGTCAGGCCTTGGCCGTCGTCGATGCGATTGGCGATCGCGGCTTCCAGGCCAGCCCGATTAGGCATGTCGCGCCTGTTGTGGTAGTGCACGCCACCCGATTTTATGCCCGCTTTGTCCATGAGCTTCTGGATGGTCTCACGGGCCGCTTTGGAACGCTCGAGCTTGTCGGGGTCGTCCGTAGTCGGAGTGAAGTTGGTGGGCGAGTTCGGATTGGCGGCTGCGGGGTCGAGTGCGATCCCGACCGAACTCGTCGCATGGAAGCGCAGATCCATGCGGGCCAGCGCCGCGACAACAGCGCCCTGTTGCCCCTGAGTCATGTTGCCGAAGCCGGGCAGGGCGGCGATCAGGGTCTCCTTGCGGATGCCACCTTGCTCAGCGGCGAGACCGTTGCGCAGGAGGGAACGAAGTTCACCATTGGTGCTCCACTCCTTCAGCTTGTCGTATACCGGCTTGAGGTCCGTCTGCAGGACCTCATTGGTTTCCCGGAGGTGCGCCTGCGACGGCTCGGGGACCATGTTGTAGTGCGTGTCGTCCGGCTTCTGCACGGTGTCGTACTCAGCGCTGCCACGCGGCCGCTCGGGGGTCGTGCTCCCCTCGGTTGCGGCTCCTGCGGGGGCCTCCGGAGCGCGACGGTCTGTGCTTTCGCCGGCATTGGGCGTGCTGCTGACGGGCCTCTGCTGCGAAGCCGGGCGCGAGTGATCGCCCGTGCCCGGCGTCACCGGCCGGCGGTTCGAGTCCAGGGGGATCGCGAAGACGCCGTTGTTGCCGCTGTGCAGCGGGCTGGGGCTGGTTCGGCCCGTCTGGGCGTCGATGTACGTGATCTTGCCGTTGTGGTTGACGGCGTTCCACGCGTGGGCGCGGCCGTTCGCGTCCTGGGTGATGATCACGGCCTGGGAGCCGTGGCCGCTCTGGCGGAGGGTGTTCTCCAGGCGGTTGAACGCGTCGCGGCCGTTGCCCATGTCGCTGAAGCGGGCGCCGAGGGCGTTCTCTATTCGGTCGCGGCCGCCCTTCTCGCCGCGGTCCGAGGGGTTGCCGTTCGCATCCAGGTCCGGGGTGCGCGCGCCTGCGGCCGTGGGGTTGCCGGAGTAGGTGTCGACGGTGGACAGGGCGGTGTCGACACAGTTGTTGTTACGGCCGGGGGTGTTGGGCCCGTCCCCGTTGATGTTCTGGACCCAGGGGCCGTCCGCCGGGTCCGGCGGGCGGGTGGGGTCGCCGTTCTCGTCCCGGGGGACGGAGTTCTCCAGGGCGTCCTGCTCCGCGCGGGTCGGATCGGTGACGCCGCCCGGGGGTGTGTTGTCGCGTGTGGCCGAGGCCGACGTAGAAGTGGCTTCGGACTGGTGGGGGGTGCTCGGGGTGCTGCTGTTCGGCGACGGCGCACTTTCGGGCGTTTGACCGGGGGTGGTGGCGTCCGGCGTGGCCGGGCTCGGTGTCGCCGTCGGCGTCTGGGCGGGCGTCGGAGTGTCCCTGGGCGGCGCGGGCTGCCTCGGGTCCTGGTGCGGGGTGGTTGATTC
>NZ_VBVX01000210.1 GCF_005981925.1 Streptomyces albidochromogenes | reverse complement strand
ACATATCTGGCGTTGACTTTTGGCACGCTGTTGAGTTCTCAAGGAACGGACGCTTCCTTTGTACTCACCCTCTCGGGCTTTCCTCCGGGCTTTCGTTCGGCATTTCGTGTTCCCGACTCTATCAGACTCTTTCGCGTCCGATTCCCGGCCGGCGGGATTCTGCTTTTGTCTTTCCGGCTGTTGGGCCGTTCCGACATCCAGAACTCTAGCGGATTTCCCGGGCGGCTCATAATCGAGCCTGTCGAATGAATTCCGGCGTGCCGAAATTATCCCGGACCGGGAAACGTGCTGGGGTTTGGGGTGTCGCTCTCGCGACGGGTTGGAGCCGCAGAACCGTTCCGGCTCCGCGACAGCTCGGAGAACATTACGGATGCGCGACCGCCGCGTCAAACCGGCTGACCAGAGCGGACGGCCAGTGCGGACGCCCTGTCGCCAAACGGACAGCGGGCGGCTGGACGCCGACCGGGAACTCGAGCTCCTGGCCCGCGTGGTGGCGGCCCTCCGCGTTCCCGTCACCGCTGACGTCGAGAGCGGCCGGCCGGCCCCGGCGCGTTGACCGAGGCGGTGGCCCACGGCCAGCTGAACGCGCTCCTGCGGCGCGACCGAGGGGCCTTGGTCCTGCTCATACGGGCACAAGTTCCCCTGGCGAGGGGCACGTGGCGGGCGTCACGATGAGCGGGTCGTCCACAGCGAGAGGCTTCTGCGCATGCCGTCGGTCCGTCCGCTTCGCACCCCGCCTCCTCGCCTGCCGGGCCTTTCCTCCGGCAGCGCCGCCGTGGCGTGGGCGACGCCGTGGCTGGTGTGGTCGGCGGCGCTGGTCGTGGCCGTGCTGACGGGTCCGGACGTCTCGGTGGGGCCGGTGCTCGCCGCGGTTCCGGCGCTGGCGGCCATCGGTCACCGCTGGCCCGGGATCCTCGGGTTCGGGGTGCTGGCCACCGTGACGCAGACGGTCCTGCGGTGGGGCAGTACGCCGCTGGGCGGTTCCGCCCTGCCGATGGTGACGATCGCGATCGTGGTGGTCACCGTCGCGGGTGTGGCGGCGGCCGTCGCACGGGCGCGCGGCGAGCGGACTCTGGATCATGTGCGTTCCCTCGCCGGCGGTTCCAGCGGGCGGTGCTGCGGCCGCTGCCGGAGACCACGAAGGGTTACCGTCTGGCGGGCTTCTACCGGGCCGCCGAGGCGGAGGCCCGGGTGGGCGGCGACTTCTACGACGCGCTCCAGACGCCGTACGGGCTGCGCCTCGTCCTGGGGGACGTGGGCGGCAAGGGGCTGCCGGCCGTGGACGCCACGGTGATCCTGCTGGGCGCCTTCCGCGAGGCGGCGTACGACGAGCCCGACCTGGCGGCCGTGGCACGGCGCATGGATCTGTCGCTGCGCCGCCGCCAGGACGCCAGCGGTGACGACCGCTACGCGACCGCGCTGCTGCTCCAGGGCCGCCCGGACGGCACCCTGGAACTCGTCAACTGCGGGCACGTACCGCCGATCGCCGTGTCTGCGGACCGTTCCCGGGAAATGAGCCTGTGGCCGGGTTGTCCGCTGGGCTACTTCGACTTCGCTCAGGACGAGCCGGTGCGGGTGAACACGCACACGCTCGACGCCGCCACCTCGCTGCTGATGGTGACCGACGGCATCACGGAGGCCCGCAACGGCGACCGCGACTTCTTCGACCTCGAGGCCGCCGTGACGGGCCACGACCTCGGACCGTGTCCCGCGGCGCTCACCAGGGCGCTGCTGGCCGACGTGTCCCGGCACGCGGCCGGTGGCAGGCTGCGGGACGACGCCGCCGCTCTGGCCCTCGTACGTCACCTGCCGGAGGCGCCCGGTGCCCTCAGCGCTCCGTCAGGTCCGAGGCCAGCAGGTCCATGAGCAGGCCGTCGTGCCAGGTGCCGTCCGGGCCGCGCTCGTAGGCGCGCATGATGCCGACGGGGCGGAAGCCGGCCTTGGTGTAGCAGCGGATGGCGACGGTGTTGTCCGCCGCCGGGTCGATCACGATCCGGTGGTGGCCGAGGTCGGTGATCAGGTGGCGGGCGAGCGTGCGCACGGTGTCCGTGCCCAGCCCGCGGCCGTGCACGGCGGGGTCGAGATAGATGTCGATGTTGGCGTGCCGGTAGTCGGGGTCCCGCTCCTCGCCCCACTGGACGGCGCCGGCGACCCGGCCCGCGTGTTCGACGACCAGGGTGGTGACGTCGGGGTCGGCGAGGTCCTCGGTGACGGTCTTCACCAGGTCGTCGCCGCCGCGCCAGATCCCGCGGACCTCCGGAGTAGACCGGATGGCTGCCAGCCGCGGGATGTCGTCGGGTGCGGGCGGGCGCAGCACGACCTCGGTGCCGTACAGGGTCTTGGGCATGCGGGCACGTTAGCCCGGCGCTCCCCCGGTGGTCAGCCCTTCTCCGTGGGTTCGGCGGCGTGCCACACGGTGGTGACGTTGCAGAATTCGCGGATGCCGTGGCCCGACAGTTCCCTGCCGTAACCCGAGCGCTTGACGCCTCCGAAGGGCAGCGCGGGGTGGGAGGCGGTCATGCCGTTGACGAAGACCCCGCCCGCCTCCAGGTCCCGTACGAACCGCTCGACCTCGCCGTCGTCGCGGGTCCACACGTTGGAGCTGAGCCCGAAGGGCGAGTCGTTGGCGAGGGTCACCGCCTCGTCGAGGCCGGACACGCGGTAGACCGTGGCGACGGGTCCGAACGCCTCCTCGCGGTGGATGCGCATGCTCGGGGTGACGCCGGTGAGGACGGTGGGCTCGTAGAACCAGCCCTTGTCGTACTGCTCGGGGCGCTGTCCTCCGCACCGGGCGGTGGCGCCGAGGCGCAGGGCGTCGTCGACGAGCTCCTCGAGATCGGTGCGTCCCTGTTCGCTGGCCAGCGGTCCGACGTCGGTGGTCTCGTGCGACGGGTCGCCGACGGTCAGGTCCCTCATGCCGGCGGTGAAGCGTTCGCAGAAGTCGTCGTAGACGTCGGTGTGGACGATGAAGCGCTTGGCGGCGATGCAGGACTGCCCGTTGTTCTGCACGCGGGCCGTGACGGCGGTACGGGCGGCCCGTTCGATGTCCGCGGACGGCATGACGACGAAGGGGTCGCTGCCCCCGAGTTCCAGGACGGTCCGCTTCACCTCGTCGCCGGCGACGGCGGCGACCGAGCGTCCGGCCGGCTCGCTGCCCGTGAGCGTCGCGGCGGCCACCCGGCTGTCGCGCAGGAGGTCCTCGACGGCGCCGGATCCGATCAGCAGTGTCTGGAAGCACCCTTCGGGGAAGCCGGCGCGGCGGAAGAGGTCCTCCAGGTAGAGGGCGGTCTGCGGCACGTTCGACGCGTGCTTGAGCAGGCCCACGTTGCCGGCCATGAGTGCGGGGGCGGCGAAGCGTACGACCTGCCAGAGGGGGAAGTTCCACGGCATCACGGCCAGGACGACCCCCAGGGGGCGGTAGCGGACGATCGCCCGGGACGCTCCGGAGTCGGTCACGTCGGCGGCGGAGGGGTGCTCGTCGGCGAGGAGTTCCCGGGCGTTCTCGGCGTACCAGCGCATCGCCTTCGCGCACTTGGCCGCCTCCGCACGGGCGGCCGTGATCGGCTTGCCCATCTCGGTGGTCATGATGCGGGCGATGTCCTGCTGGTCCTCGTCGAGCAGGTCGGCGGCGCGGTTGAGCAGTTCCGCCCGCCGGTCGAAGCCGGTGGTGCGGTACTGGCTGAAGGCGCTCGCGGCGCGTGCCAGGCGGTGCTCGATCTCTTCCGGTCCGAGCGGGTCGAAGGTCTTGAGCGTCTCTCCGGTGGCGGGGTTCACCGTGGCGATGGGCATGCTGGGGTCCTCCTCGGACTCGGTCGCTTCGACACTCGCGCGGTACGGGCGGTCCCGCAACGTGACGGGGCGCCTTCCCCTTCGCCTGGGGTGCGGGCCCACGTGGCCGGGGGGCTCGTGACCGGCTTCCGGTACCCGTACGGAGGTGGGGAAAACAGCGTGGTCGGTCGAGGCTGTTATCCGGTCGGCGGAAGGGGAAGCCGTAGCCCATGGATGGGAAGCGTCCGACCATCGACGAGTCCTACTGGATGGCCACCGCCCCCGGCATCCGGTACCCGGCCGCGGACACGGACCTGACGGCGGACGTCGCCGTGGTCGGCGGCGGCATCGCCGGCCTGTGCACGGCCTGGGAGCTGGTCCGGGCGGGCTTGGACGTCGTGGTGCTGGAGGCGGACCGGATCGCCGCCGGGGTGACGGGGTACACCACGGCGAAGCTGACGGCGCTGCACGGGCTGGGTTACGCGCGGCTGGAGGCGCGGCACGGCGCCGAGGGCGCGGCGCTGTACGCGCTGTCGCAGCAGGACGCGGTCGACCGTGCGGCGGCGCTCTGCGACGAACTGGGGATCGACGCCGACCTGGAGCGCGCCGCGGCCTTCACGTACCTGGAGGACCCGGAGCGTACGGACGAGCTGAGGGCGGAGGCCGACGCCGCCCGGCGGGCCGGTCTCGACGCGTCCTTCGTGACGGAGACCGAGCTGCCGTTCCCGGTGGCCGGGGCGGTGCGGGTGGAGCGGCAGGCGCAGTTCCACCCCCGCAGATTCCTGCTCGCCCTGGCCGAGCGGATCACCGCGGCGGGCGGACGGATTCACGAGCGCACGCGCGTGACGGGGCTGCGGGACGGCGTGCGGTGCCGGCTGTCCACGGAAGGCGGTGTCACCGTCGAGGCGCGCGACACGGTCGTCGCGACGCACTACCCGGTCTTCGACCACACGCTGCTGTTCACCCGGCTGAAGCCGAGGCGGGAGCTGGTGGTCGCGGCTCCGGTGTCTTCCGGCGACGCGCCGGGGGGCATGTACATGAGCCCGGCCGACCGCGTCCGTTCGGTGCGCGGTGCGCCGTACGACGACGGACGGCGGCTGCTGATCGTGACGGGTGAGACGTTCGAGCCGGGTGCGGGCGGTGTGCGGGAGCGCTTCGCGCGCCTGGAGGCCTGGGCCGGGGAACGGCTGCCGGGTTTCGCGGCGGCGGACCGCGTGTACCGCTGGGCGGCGCAGGACAACGATTCGAGCGACCACCTGCCGTACGTCGGTCACGCGCACCCGGGCACCCAGCACGTGTTCGTGGCGACGGGCTTCGGCGGCTGGGGCATGAGCAACGGGGTGATGGCCGGCCGCCTGCTCGCCGCGCACATCGCGGGCGGCCCCCGCCCCGGGTGGACGGATCTGTACGATCCACGCCGCCTGCCCCACGTCCGGGAGACGGCGGAGCTGGCGAAGTACCAGAGCGACGTCGCACGGCGTTTCGTGGGCGACCGTCTGCACACCGGTCATGTCGACGCGGCGGACGAGGTCCCGCCGGGCAGCGGCGCGGTGGTACGTCTGGAGGGACGACGCTGTGCGGTGTACCGCGACGAGTCCGGCGAGGCTCACGTCGTGTCGGCCCGGTGTACGCATCTGGGCTGCCTGGTGCGGTTCAACGACGCCGAGAAGGTCTGGGAGTGCCCCTGCCACGGTTCGCGCTTCGGGACGGACGGCGCGGTGCTGCACGGCCCCGCCACCCGCCCGCTGGAACCCCGCGACCGGCCTGCGGAACCTCGCGACTGAGGCGCGCCGGACGGCGCTTTTCCGGCCGGGCCGGTCAGGGCGTCCGAGTGGGGCCGGTGGGGTGTGCGGCGGTCATGACCGTCCGAGCGAGCGCTGGAGTTCGGACTTGTTCATCGAGGAGCGGCCCTGGATGCCGCGACGCCGCGCCTCCGCGTACAGCTCGTCGTACGTCTGCCCTTGCGAGCCGCTGCCGGAACGCTGCCCACCGCGCTGCGAGGCGGACTTCCCCTGCGTCGAGCTCTTGCTCGCCGTCTTCGACTCGCCGGAGCGCGCCCGCTCCTTGTTGACGGTCCGCGCGGCCATCTCCTTGGCCCGCTTGGTGCCCGCGCCGCGCTCTTCGGCGCTCTCCTTGATGTGCTCGTACTGGCGTTCCCGCTTGGGGCTCGAACCCTTGGGCATGGTTACTCCTTGTACGTGGGATCGGTGGGCGGCCGCCCGCGACGGGCGGCCTCCGCTCACCCTGCGTCCGGTGTGTTCCGTCCGCAAACGCAGCACCGCGCCGCTCCTGTCGCCCGCTTCCGGCGGTGCCCGGCGAGTACCCTCCAAGCACGGGAACAGACACACAATTCCATGATCCACGGCCTGCTCCGGGTCTTCGCGCGGTTCGCCAGTACGGACCCCCGGGGGCAGGATGGATTACGAAACTGGCCTCAACGCCCCCATTCGACCAGGACACGTGCGATGGAAATGGAAACGACGGCCACCGGCAGAACCTCGAGCCACGAGATCTTCGGCGCTCCGTGCTGGATCACGCTGATGACACGCGACCTGGAGCCCGCCCAGGCCTTCTACGGCGCGGTGCTGGGCTGGGAGTTCCGGCGCGCCGGGCTCGGTCGCGGGTTCAGCATCGCCCTGCTCGACGGCGACCCGGTCGCCGGAATCGGGTCGCTGGACACCGCGTTGCGCGCGCCCGTCACCTGGACGCCCTACTTCGCGGTCGCCAGTGTGGACGACACCGCGAGCCGCATCCGGGAGCGGAGCGCCACCGTCGCCGTGGGCCCGCTCCGCTTCGCCACCGGCCGCGGCGCGATCGCGGCGGACCGGGACGGGGCCGTGTTCGGCATCTGGGAGGGCCAGCTGTTCTCCGACTGGCACGTGTGGCGCAAGAACGCACCCGTGTGGCTGCGGCTGCGGACCCGGGACGCGTTCGACGCGGCGATCTTCTACGGGCAGGTGCTCGAATGGGCCTCCGACCGCCCCGGCTGCTGCGAGGTGGAGTACCAGGAGGACGAGGTCGTACTGCTCCAGGACGGGCAGATCCTGGCGCGGCTGAGCTCGGGAGCCGTCGACACCGCCCCCGATCCGCTGATCCAGCCCCGGTGGCACGCCCACTTCCCCGTGGCGGACGTCGAGGCTACGGTCCAGGCAGCGCTCCGCCACGGCGGCACCGCCCTCGGGCACGGTCCCACCGCCTACGGCATGGAGACGACGCTGCGCGACCCGGACGGAGCGATCTTCACCGTCACCAGCGCAGGGCCCGGATAAGGCGACGAGGAAGGTGCACCCGTGCGCGGTTACTCACCAGACGCCTCCCCTCCCGGCGACCGGTCCGACGCGGCCGGTCTGCGGCTGACGGCGGGCAGAGCTGTGGGCGGCGGGCCTCCGGAACCGTTCGCCGGAGCGTCGCAGGGCGCCTGGCCGCTGCCGCCGGACCGCACCCAGGCCATCCTGGAGGCCACGAAGCACGTGGCGTCCCGGCTGAAGAGCTGCGGGTACCCGTTCGCGCTGGTCGGGAGCGTCGCGGCGTACGCCCACGGGGTGCCGGCCAGCTTCCAGCACGACGCCGACTTCTGCATCCTGCGCGAGGACGCGGAGGCCGTGACCGCGGATCTGGAGGTGGCGGGGATCGAGGTGCGGATCCCGCCGGAGGACTGGCTGATCAAGGCCAGCAGTCACGGCGAGGAGATCGACCTGATCTTCGAACTGGCCCGGCAGCCGGTGACCAGGGAGCTGCTGAGCCGGGCGCAGACGCTTCCGGTGGACTCGGTGCACATGCCCGTGCTGTCCCCCACCGACCTCATGGGCAGCCAGCTGCACGCCTTCTCGGAACACCACTGCGACTTCGGGGCCGTACTCCCCATCGCCCGGACCCTGCGGGAGAAGATCGACTGGGACCGGCTGCGCCGCGAGCACCAGGACTCGCCCATGCCGGACGCCTTTCTCTACCTGCTCGAACGTCTGCACGTCATCGAACCGCGGGAGGCAGGGCCGTGAACGACACATCCGCCGCCGAGTACCGCATCGCCCATCTCCAGGAGCATCTGGCGAGCGGCGACTACGCCGAGATGGGCGTACGGATAGAGCTGCGCGGAAACAGCGTCCTGATCGCCGGCACGGTCTCCAGCGCCGCCTGCCGGGACGAGATCCTGCGCATGGCCGAGGACGAACTGGCCGGACTCCCCGTGCGCGAGGACCTGGTCGTGGTCTCGGCCACCGCCCCCGACCATCCTGAGGAGCTCGCGTGATCCGGATCGCGGCCGTCGGCGACATCCATCTGGGACTGGACAGCGCGGGCGTGCTCCGGCCCGCCTTCGAGACCATCAGCGACTCGGCGGACGTCCTGCTGCTCGCGGGGGACCTGACCCGGCACGGCACGGCCGCCGAGGCGGGGGTGGTCGCCCGGGAGGTGGCGGGGCTCGGTGTGCCGGTGGTGGCCGTCCTCGGCAACCACGACTACCACAGCGACGAGCAGGCCGAGGTGACGGCGGTGCTCGAAGAGGCGGCCGTCACGGTGCTGGAGGGCGCGGGCACCGTCCTGGACATCGGCGGGGTACGGGTCGGGGTCGCCGGGACCAAGGGCTTCGGCGGCGGGTTCGCCGGGCGCAGCGGTGGCGAGTTCGGCGAGCCGCAGATGAAGGAGTTCATCCGGTACTCCCGACGGTGCGCGGACAGCCTGCGGCGCTCCCTGGACGAGCTGAAGGAGAGCGGCTGCGCCGTACGCGTCGCCCTGACGCACTTCGCGCCCGTGCCGGACACCCTGGCGGGCGAGCCCCCGGAGATCTTTCCCTTCCTGGGCAGCTACCTGCTCGCGGAGGCGATGGACCGGTCCGGCGCCGACCTCGCGGTCCACGGCCACGCGCATCTGGGCACCGAGCACGGCATGACGAGCGGCGGGGTACGGGTACGCAATGTCGCCCAGCCGGTGATCGGCCGTGCCTTCGCCGTCTACCACCTGCCGGTGCGCGCGGCGGCCGGGTCCGCGACCGACCAGGTGCCCGTCGCGGCCGAATGACCCGGCGAAGCACCGTTCGACGGCCCGTCGGGGACAGGCCCCGGGAAACGGAAAAGGTCGTATCGGATTGCTCCGATACGACCTCCGACCTGCGAAGAAACGCTGGTCGGGACGACAGGATTTGAACCTGCGACCCCTTGACCCCCAGTCAAGTGCGCTACCAAGCTGCGCCACGTCCCGGTGCCCGTCTGGCCTGGGGTTTCCCCTGGCCGAACGCGCTTGAGAACAATACCGCACTTGGGCCGGTGGTCACGAACCCGATTCAGACGCGCTTGTCGAGCCACGCCGTCAGGTCGTCGTGGACCTCGTCCCGGTTGGTCTCGTTGAGGATCTCGTGGCGCGCGCCGTCGTAGCCCTTCCAGGTGAGGTCCTCGGTGCCGAGGTAGCGGAAGTCCTCCAGAAGTTCGTACACGAGGGTCATGCCCTGGTTGCAGGGGTCCTCGGTGCCGGCGGCGATGTGGACCGGCAGGTCGGCGGGGACGCGGGCGAACCGGCGCGGGTCGTTGATCCTGCGGACCGCGTGCAGCCAGTCCAGGGCGAGACCCGCGCTGAAGGCGAAGCCGCAGCGCTCGTCGGCGGCGTAGGCGTCGACCTCCGCCTCGTCGCGCGAGAGCCATTCGAAGCCGGTGCGGTGCGGGAACGGGTCGTTGAAGGCGGAGAAGAGCGTGGGGAGGTACGAGGAACGGGCGGTGCGGCCGCGCTCCGCGATCTCCGCCTCCAGGCCGGCGATCGCCCCCTGGAGCTCGGCCCCGGGGAGGGTGCGGAACGTACCGGTGAGGATGAGGCCGGCCAGGTCGTCCGGGTACTCCTGCGCGTAGTCGCGGGCCAGCATCGAGCCGAGGCTGTGGCCGAGCAGGACGACGGGCACGCCCGGGTGCAGGGCCCTGGCCTGGTCGCCGACCGCCTTGAGGTCGGCGACGATCGCGCGCCAGCTGTCCTCGCCGACGACGCCGTAGCCGCCAGTGGCGGCCGCGGTCGCGCCGTGGCCGCGGTGGTCGGAGGCGATCACCCCGTATCCGTGGTCGACGAGGTGGCGGGCGAGGCGGTCGTAGCGCAGGGCGTGTTCGGCCGCGCCGTGGGCGATCTGGACGAGGGCGTGGGGCCGGCCGCTCTCCGGCAGCCAGGTGTACGCGGCGATCTGCGCGCCGTCGCCTGCGGTCGCCGTTCCCGTGCGGTGTGCGGTGCTCATCGGCACGCCTCCTGGGTGTGTGCTGCGTCGGGTACTGGGGCTGACTCTCCCCCGGGGAGCGCGGCTCACACCGGACCGCGCCGTCCCTCGCGTCCCGGCCGTGTCAGATGCCGCCGTCCTCGCGGCGCCGGATCAGCTCGGCCAGTTCCGCCGCCATCGCCTTGATCGTTTCCAGCCCGGCGCGTCCCCACCGGCGCGGCTCGGTGTCGACGACGCAGACGGTGCCGAGGAGCAGGTCCGTACGGCGGTCGATGACGGGCGCGCCCATGTACGACCGGATGCCGATCTCGTCGACGACCGGATTGCCGGCGAACCGCGGGTAGTCGCAGACGTCCTCCAGCACGAGGGCCTTGCGCCGGGCCACCACGTGCGGGCAGTACCCGTGGTCGCGGGCGAGGAACCGGCCGATGCGGCTCGTGGCGGCCACCGCGCCCAGGTCGGTGCCGCTGTGCGTGCCGGTCGGGGTGTGCAGACCGGCGAAGAACTGCCGGTTCTCGTCGATGAAGTTGACCATGGAGTACGGCGCTCCGGTCATCTCCGCGAGCCGGTCGGCGAACGTGTCGAAGGCCGGCACGGCCTGGTCCCCCAGCCCGAGCTGGTGCAGCCGCCGCACCCGGGCGGGCGCCTCCGGGTCGGCGGGGGTGAGCAGCAGGTGGCCGATCCGGTGGTACGTCATGCGGGTGCTCCGTGGCTTCCGTAGCCCGTCGAGGCCGGGGTGAGGGCGAGCAGGCGCCGGACGAGGGTGACCAGCGTCTTGATCCCGGAGCTGGCGATGCGGGCGTCGCACAGCACGACCGGGACATCGGGCGGGAGGTCGAGAGCGGCCCGTACCTCTTCCGGCTCGTAACGGTGCGCGCCGTCGAACTCGTTGACGGCGACGACGAATTCGATGCCGCGCCGCTCGAAGAAGTCCAGCGCCGCGAAGCTCTCCTGGAGGCGGCGGGTGTCGGCGAGCACGACGGCGCCCAGCGCGCCCTTGGAGAGTTCGTCCCACATGAACCAGAAGCGCTCCTGGCCGGGTGTGCCGAAGAGGTACAGGACGTGGTGCTCGTCGAGGGTCATCCGGCCGAAGTCCATGGCCACGGTCGTCGTGGCCTTGTCCTCGATGCCTTCCAGGCTGTCGGTCCCCACACTGACCTGCGTGAGGAGTTCTTCCGTACTCAGTGGAGCGATGTCGCTCACCGCTCCCACGAAGGTCGTCTTGCCGACGCCGAACCCGCCCGCGACCAGGATCTTGAGCGCGGTGGGAAACAGATCAGAGCCGTCGTCGTAGGCCATCGAGCACTGCCTCCAGCAGGGTGAGGTCGGTGGGCTGGTCGTCGAAGCGGGGTGCGTGGGTGGTGAGCGCCCCGCAGTCGACCAGGTCGGAAAGCAGCACCTTGGTGACGACCGCGGGAAGCCGCAGGTACGCCGCGATCTCCGCCACCGAGGTGGGGTGGGCGCACAGCCCGAGCGCCTGGGTGTGCTCGGGGCCGAGATGCATCAGGGGCTTCACCCCCGTGGCCCGCACCATGGACAGCAGGTCCAGTTCGGTCGTGGGGCGGGTGCGGCCGTCGCTCACCGTGTACGGGCGGATGAGCCGTCCGGCCGCGTCGTCGAGCCACGGCCCGTCCTGCGGGAGCGACGCCATCAGCGTCCCGTGGTGCTCGGTACGCCCGCCCGCTGCCTGGCCGGTGTGACCAGGTACGGCCGTACGCTCTTGACCAGCATCGCCATCTCGTAACCGAGGACCGCCGCGTCGGCCTCCCGGCCGGCGAGCACCGCGAGGCAGGTGCCGGAGCCGGCCGTGGAGACGAAGAGCAGGGTGGAGTCGAGCTCGACGACGACCTGGCGGACCTCGCCGCCGTCGCCGAAGCGGGCGCCGGCGCTGCGGCCGAGCGAGTAGAGGCCGGAGGCGAGGGCGGCCATGTGGTCGGCGCTGTCGGTGTCGAGACCGTGGACCGACTTGACCAGGCCGTCGGAGGAGAGCAGGACGGCGTTGCGTGTGAAGGGAACACGCTGGACCAGGCCGCTCAGCAGCCAGTCGAGATCGGACGCTTGGCCGGTTGGCGCATCACTCGCCATGGTGCATCTACTCCTTGGGGTACTGCGGGCGGTGGAGGGA
>NZ_VBVX01000020.1 GCF_005981925.1 Streptomyces albidochromogenes | reverse complement strand
CCACCCCCCGCGGCGGCGACGGGACCCGTCATGGGCGCAGGCGCAAGCCGCGGGGGGTGGGGTGGAAACCCGCTGCCTCCAAGGTCTTGCCCAGGGGAGAGGTCAGGGCGGGCGCGCCGTTGGTGCGCTCCACCGTGACCGTACCGAGGGCGCCCTGCCTGGCCGCCGTCGCCAGGGCTTCCGCCGCGGCGGTGAGGCGGGGGTCGGACGCGGACGGATCGTCCGGGTTGGCCGGCCAGCCCAGCAGGGTCTTGCCCCCGCGCTCCATGTAGAGCGCCAGCTCCCCGTCGACGAGGACGACCAGGGCCCCGGCCTTGCGACCCGGTTTGTGGCCCGCGTCGGAGGGCGGCTCCGGCCAGGGCAGGGCCGCGCCGTACGCGTTGGCCGGATCGGCGGCGGCCAGGACCACCGCGCGGTTCGGGGAGTCGGATTCCGCCCGCTCGCGAGCGGTGGCGGCGGCACGCAGGCGGTCGACCGCGCCGTCCATCGCGAACTGGGCGGCGCCCAGCCCCTCCACGACGTAACCGCGCCGCGCCTGCCCGCTGTCCTCGAACGCGGCGAGGATGCGGTACGTCGCCGAGAAGCCGCCCTCGACCCCCTCGGCCGCGACCGCGCCGCGCGTCACCACGCCGTGCCGGTCGAGCAGGGTGCGGGCGAGTGCGTGGGCGCGGTGGGTCGGGTCGGGTTCGTGGCCGGGGAGCAGCGACCAGCGGCCGGAGACCGTGGGCGGCCCGGTGCGGGAGACGACGGGGCGGGCGGCCGCGCTGAGGGCGCCGTACCGGCCGCGCGGGACCGTGCGCTTGGCGCGATGGGCGGTGGAGCCCGCCGTACGGCCCGAGCCCAGGAGGGAGCGCAGCGGTGCGAGGGTGTCGTTGGTGAGCCGGCCGGACCAGGCCAGGTCCCACAGGACGTCGGCCAGCTGCGGGTCTGTGCAGTCGGGGTGGGTCGTGGCGCGGACCTGGTCGGCGATCTGGCGGAAGAAGAGGCCGTACCCACCGGAGAGCGTGGTGAGGACCGACTCGTGGAGCGCGGTGAGTTCGAGGGGGTGCGGCTCTGGGAGGAGCAGGGGCGCCGCGTCGGCGAGGTACAGGGACACCCAGCCGTCCTTGCCCGGCAGGGCGCCCGATCCCGCCCACAGGATCTCACCGGTGGTGGTGAGCTCGTCGAGCATGGCGGGGGAGTACCCCACGACGCGGGACGGGAGGACCAGCTTCTCCAGCGCCGACGCGGGGACGGACGCGCCCTGCAGCTGCTCGACGGCGCGCACCAGACCGTCGATGCCGCGCAGACTGCTGCTGCCCAGGTGCTGCCACTGGGGAAGGAACGTGGCGAGCGCGGCCGGCGGGACCGGCTCCAGCTCCTGGCGCAGCGCCGCCAGGGACCGGCGGCGCAGGCGGCGCAGCACCGTGGCGTCGCACCACTCCTGGCCGATCCCGGCGGGGTGGAACTCGCCCTGCACGATCCGGCCGGTCGCGGTGAGGCGCTGCAGTGCGCCGTCCGTGACCGCCGCGCCCAGACCGAACCGGGCGGCGGCCGCGGCCGACGTGAACGGTCCGTGCGTACGGGCGAAGCGGGCCAGCAGGTCGCCGAGCGGGTCCTTGACGGGCTCGGTGAACGCCTCGGGCACGCCGACCGGCAGCGCCGTGCCCAGCGCGTCGCGCAGCCTGCCGGCGTCCTCGACCGCCGCCCAGTGGTCGGCGCCCCCGACGCGGACCCGGATGGCCCGGCGGGCCGTCGACAGCGCCTCGGCCCACCCGGGTTCCGCGCCGCGCGCCGCCAGCTCCGCGTCGGTGAGCGGGCCCAGCATCCGCAGGAGGTCGGCGACGCCCTCCGTGTCCTTGATGCGGCGGTCCTCGGTGAGCCACTGGAGCTCCTGCTCCAGCTCGGTCAGGACGTCCGCGTCGAGCAGCTCGCGCAGCTCCGCCTGACCGAGCAGCTCGGCCAGGAGCCGGGAGTCCAGGGACAGCGCGGCCGCGCGCCGCTCGGCGAGGGGCGAGTCACCCTCGTACAGGAACTGGGCGACGTAACCGAAGAGGAGCGAGCGGGCGAACGGGGACGGCTCGGGGGTGGTGACCTCGACCAGCCGGACGCGGCGGGACTCGATGTCACCCATGAGCTCCGTGAGGCCCGGCACGTCGAACACGTCCTGGAGGCACTCCCGCACGGCCTCCAGGACGATCGGGAACGAGCCGAACTCGGAGGCCACCTGGAGCAGCTGGGAGGCGCGCTGGCGCTGCTGCCACAGCGGAGTGCGCTTGCCCGGGCTGCGGCGCGGCAGCAGCAGCGCGCGGGCGGCGCACTCGCGGAAGCGGGCGGCGAACAGGGCCGAACCGCCGACCTGGTCGGTGACGATCTGGTTGACCTCGCCCTTGTCGAACGCGACGTCGGCGGCGCCGAGCGGCGCCTGGTCGCTGTCGAACTCCGTGCCCTGGCGGGCCGGTTCGTCGTCGAGAAGGTCGAAGCCCATCAGATCGGCGTCCGGCAGCCGCAGCACGATGCCGTCGTCGGCGTGCATGACCTGGGCGTCCATGCCGTACCGCTCGGTCAGGCGGGTGCCGAGCGCCAGCGCCCAGGGGGCGTGCACCTGGGCGCCGAACGGCGAGTGGATGACGACCCGCCAGTCGCCCAGCTCGTCGCGGAACCGCTCCACGACGATGGTCCGGTCGTCCGGGACGTGACCGGCGGCGCGGCGCTGTTCGTCCAGGTACGACAGGACGTTCTCGGCGGCCCAGGCGTCCAGGCCGGCGGCGGTCAGCCGCAGCCGGGCGTCCTCGGGGGTGAGGGAGCCGACCTCGCGGACGAACGCGCCCAGCGCCCGGCCCAGTTCGAGCGGGCGGCCGAGCTGGTCGCCCTTCCAGAACGGGAGCCGGCCCGGCACACCGGGTGCCGGGGACACCAGCACGCGGTCGCGCGTGATGTCCTCGATGCGCCACGACGTGGTGCCGAGGGTGAACACGTCGCCCACCCGGGACTCGTAGACCATCTCCTCGTCGAGCTCGCCCACCCGGCCACCGCCCCGCTTGGGGTCGGACCCCGCCAGGAAGACCCCGAAGAGGCCGCGGTCGGGGATGGTGCCGCCGGAGGTGACGGCGAGACGCTGCGCCCCCGGCCGGCCCGTGACCGTACCGGCGATACGGTCCCACACGACGCGGGGGCGCAGCTCGGCGAAGGCGTCGGACGGGTAGCGGCCGGCCAGCATGTCGAGGACCGCCGTGAAGGCGGACTCCGGGAGCGAGGCGAAGGGGGCCGCCCGGCGGACGACGGCGAGCAGGTCGTCGGCCTGCCACGTGTCGAGCGCGACCATCGCCACGAGCTGCTGCGCCAGCACGTCGAGCGGGTTCGCCGGGACGCGCAGGGCCTCGATGGAACCGCTGCGCATGCGCTCGGTGACGACGGCCGACTGGACGAGGTCGCCCCGGTACTTCGGGAAGACGACACCGGTGGAGACCGCGCCGACCTGGTGGCCCGCGCGGCCGACGCGCTGGAGACCGGACGCGACGGACGGCGGCGACTCGACCTGCACGACGAGGTCCACCGCGCCCATGTCGATGCCCAGCTCCAGGCTGGAGGTGGCGACGACGGCGGGCAGCCGGCCCGCCTTGAGGTCCTCCTCGACCTGGGCGCGCTGCTCCTTGGACACGGAGCCGTGGTGCGCCCGGGCGAGCACGGCGGGAGCCCCCCTCGCTGCCCCGGCCTGTGCCATGAGCTCGGCGGGGGAGTGGTCGTCCGGGAGCGCCTCACCGGTGGCCCGTTCGTACGCGATCTCGTTGAGCCGGTTGCACAGGCGCTCGGCGAGGCGGCGGGAGTTCACGAACACGATCGTCGAACGGTGGGCCTGCACGAGGTCGGCGATGCGCTCCTCCACGTGCGGCCAGATCGACGGCTTGTCGCCCTCGTCGTCGCCCTTGGCCGGGGCGCCGCCCAGCTCCCCGAGATCCTCCACGGGCACGACCACCGACAGGTCGAACTCCTTGCCCGAGGGCGGCTGGACGATCACGGCCTGGCGCTGCGGCGAGAGGAAGCGGGCGACCTCGTCCACCGGCCGCACCGTCGCCGAGAGCCCGATCCGGCGCGCGGGTTTCGGCAGCAGCTCGTCGAGCCGCTCCAGCGATACGGCCAGGTGCGCGCCGCGCTTGGTCCCCGCGACCGCGTGCACCTCGTCGAGGATCACCGTCTCGATCCCGGCCAGCGCGTCCCGGGCGGCGGAGGTGAGCATCAGGAACAGCGACTCGGGAGTGGTGATGAGGATGTCCGGCGGCTTCGTCGCCAGCGACCGCCGTTCATTGGCCGGGGTGTCGCCGGAACGGATGCCGACGCGCACGTCGGGCTCGGCAAGCCCCAGCCGCACGGCCTCCTGGCGGATGCCGGTGAGCGGGCTGCGCAGATTGCGCTCGACGTCGACCGCGAGGGCCTTGAGCGGCGACACGTACAGCACGCGGCAGCGCTTCCTCGGGTCCGCGGGCGGCGGCTCGGACGCCAGTGCGTCGAGCGCGGCGAGAAACGCCGCCAGCGTCTTGCCGGAGCCGGTCGGGGCCACGACCAGGACGTCCGAACCCTCGGAAATGGCCCGCCAGGCGCCCTCCTGCGCCGCGGTGGGTGCGCTGAAGGCCCCCGCGAACCAGCCGCGGGTCGCGGGAGAGAAGGAGTCGAGCGCAGTCCTGGACATGTCCCCCATCGTGCACCCGACCACTGACAACGGGCGTCCAGGACATGGACGCCCAGGTCAGCGGGGCGCGGCACGGGCGCAGAATGGAATGCATGGCGACGACGGAGGCGCGGAACGCGGGCGAGTGGGCGCGGCACTGGCAGTACCCGGGCGTCCCCGGCCTCGACCTGCTGCGGGCCCGCTACGTACGCCACTCCTTCGCGCGGCACAGCCACGAGGGGTTCGTCTTCGGCGCGGTGTTCCGGGGGATCGAGGACGTGGTCATGCCGGAGGGCACGATCAGGGCCCGCCCCGGCACCGTCGTCATGATTAACCCGGAGGTGCCGCACTCCGCCCACGCCGGCGTACCGGAAGGCTGGTCGTACGCCACCCTCTACCCCTCGGCGGAGGTGGTCGCCGGCATCGCCGACGAGACGACGAGCCTGCGCGGAACGGCCGGTTTCGCCGAGACCATCGTCGAGGACGCCGACACCGCCCGGCTCATCCGCGCGGTGCACCGGGCGGCCGAGGAGGGCAACGCCCTCGCCGCCGACAGCCTGCTCCGCGTCGCCGTCGCCGGACTCCTGCGCCGGCACGGCCGGGCACTGCCCCCGCGGACGCCGAGGGCCGCCGGAGCCCGCACGGCGGCCCTCGCCAAGAGCCTCCTCGAAGAACGCATGACGCGGCCCCCTTCCCTGGAACAGCTCGCGAACGAACTCGGGACCAGCCCGTTCGCGCTCCTGCGCGCGTTCAAGGCGGCGTACGGCATGCCGCCCCACACCTGGCTCACCAACGCGCGCGTGCGCAGCGCCCGGAGGCTCCTGGAGGCCGGCACCGCGCCCGTGGAAGCGGCCGCCGCGGTCGGGTTCAGCGACCAGCCGCATCTGAACCGGCACTTCACCCGGATCGTCGGAGTGCCGCCCGGCGCCTACCAGCGGGAGCGCGCAAGAACGTACAAGACCGGTGCCGGCGACGCGTCGTAACGTCCCTGACGTGGCAGAACAGACCTCACCCCCAGCGATACGCACACCCCCCGCGACCGCACCGACCGCACCGACCGAGGACAAGGCGGACAGCGCCGTCGTCCGTGACGCGCTCGCCGTGGGCGTCGCCGTCGGCCTGTCCGGCTTCGCCTTCGGGGTGACCTCGGCGGGATCGGGCCTCAGCCTGCTCCAGACGTGCGCGCTCAGCCTCCTCGTGTTCACGGGGGCCTCCCAGTTCGCGCTCGTGGGGGCGCTCGCGGCGGGCGGCAACCCGTTCACCGCGGCGGCGGGCGCCTTCTTCCTTGGCGTACGCAACGCCTTCTACGGGCTGCGGCTTTCCCAGCTCCTGGCGCTGCCCCGCTTCGTACGCCCCTTCGCCGCGCACTGGGTGATCGACGAGACGACAGCCGTGACGCTCGCGCAGCCGACCCGCCGCAGTGCCCGGCTGGGCTTCACCGTCACGGGGCTGAGCCTGTACTTGCTGTGGAACCTCACGACCCTCGTCGGGGCCCTGGGAGCGGAGGCCATCGGCGACACCGACGCGTGGGGCCTGGACGCCGCGAGCCCCGCCGTCTTCCTCGCCCTGCTCGCCCCCATGCTCCGTACCGGCACGGAACGCGCCGTCGCGGGCCTCGCGGTGCTCCTGGCCCTCGGCTTCCTGCCCGTCCTGCCGGCCGGTGTGCCGGTGCTCGTCGCCGCCCTCGCCGCGCCGGCGCTGCTCTGGGCACAGGGCCGCAGGGCCCGCCGCACCGCGAAGGAGGACGCGCGATGACCGTATGGATCGCGATCGGCGCCACCGTCGTCGGCTGCTACCTCGTCAAGCTGCTGGGCCTGCTGGTGCCCGCGGCCGCCCTGGAACGCCCGCTCGTCAAGCGCCTGGCCGCCATGCTGCCGGTGGCCCTGCTGGCCGCGCTCACCGCCCAGCAGACCTTCAGCACGGGTCAGCACCTGGTACTGGACGCCCGGGGCGCGGGGCTCGCGGCAGCGGCGCTCGCGCTCGTCCTGCGCGCCCCCTTCCTCGTCGTGGTCGCAGCCGCGGTGGCCGTCACGGCCGGCGTACGGGCGATCGGCGGCTGACGACAGCCCGTCCCGCGGCGGCACATGCCCCGCGCCGTGGGACACCGCACGAGCCGGTCAGCCGATGGCGCGCCCGTACGCCCGCAGCGTCAGCAGCGCGTCGATCGTCACGGCCGGACGCGCCTCCAGAGCCGTTCCCGGAGCCCACTGCCTCCAGCGGACCGGCCAGCCCCCGTCCTCCTTCTGCTCCGCGGCGAGGAAGTCCAGCGAGCGGCCCATCTCCTCGTCGGTGAACCAGCCACGGGCGAACGACCCCGGCGTACGGGCGTAGTCGTACGCGAAGTGGTGCTCGCCCGGGGCGTACCCCTCGGCGACCGGGTGCTCCGGCGCCCGCGCCGGATCCAGCACCACGAGCCGCTGCTCGCGCACCAGCCGGCCGAGCCGGTCCGCGGCGGCGCGCGCCCGCGTCCGGTCGGGCACCCCGTCCAGGAACGCGAGCGCCGCCAGGACCTCGTACGGATGCGACTTCTCCAGCGCCTCGACGGCGGCCCAGCAGAAGTCGGTGGCTCTGAAGAGCCACGCGTGCCACACCTCGTTGCGGTGCAGCACCCCCACCACCGGGCCCGTCGCCAGGAGATCACTCGGAGGGTCGTCGACCACCGGAATGAACGGCGCGGCCGGATATCCGCGCAGCGAGGGGTGCACCGCCGGAAGCGCCCCCTCCTTCGTCGACACCTCGGACAGATAGCGGCACACCCGCTCCACCCGGGGGCCCTCGCAACGGCCGATGGAATCGAGGACGCGCAGGGCGTGCGCGACGTGCAGCGGCTGGCTCACGGGACCGCGCAGATCGGGTTCCAGGGCGTAGCCGTAACCGCCGTCCTCCCCCTGGAACGGGGCCAGCGCCGCTTCGACCGCGTCGCCACCGCCGTCCAGGAAGTGGTAGGCGAACCGCCGCTGTTCGAGGACGCGGGCGGTCAGCCAGACGAAGTACTCGGCGCGTGCAAGGGGGGATGCCCCGGATCCAGCCATGGAACGACCGTAGGGCGGAAAGCGCTCTCGGGAAGCTCGGCGGACAGGGCTGCACTCTCAGGGGCGCGATACTGGAGTCATGCGGTTGACGATTTTCTGGGAGCGGATGGCGGACCACTTCGGCGAGGCGTACGCCGACTCCTTCGCGCGCGACCACGTGATGGCCGAACTGGGCGGCCGTACGGTGCACCAGGCGCTCGACGCCGGCTGGGAAGCGAAGACCGTCTGGCGCGCCGTCTGCGCCGCGATGGACGTACCCGCGGACAAGCGCTGACCTGGGGGGCGCGCAGGGGGGAGCGGCCGGATGTCACCGCCATGGGCGACACTGGCCCCGTGGCATCCACTGACGAGCCCGCCGGGCAAAAAGACTCGCCGACCGCACCGCCGCCCACGCCCCCGGGGGCGAACGGCGGCCTTCCGGCCCGGATGCCCCGGTGGCTGCCGCGCGCCATGGTGCTCGCGCTCGCGCTCTACGCCTGCTTCCAGTTGGGCAACTGGGCGTTCCACCAGCTCGTCGGGCTGCTGCTCAACATCCTGATCGCGTTCTTCCTCGCGCTGGCCATCGAGCCGGCCGTCGGCCGGATGGCGGCCCACGGCATGCGGCGCGGTCTCGCCACCTTCATCGTCTTCATCGGCGTGCTGATCTTCGGCGTCGGCTTCGTCGTACTGCTCGGCTCGATGCTCGCCGGCCAGATCATCGAGATGGTCGAGGACTTCCCCCAGTACATCGACCAAGTGATCAACTGGATCAACCAGACCTTCCACACCGAGCTGTCGCGCGTCGAAGTGCAGGACAGCCTGCTCAACTCCGACTGGCTGCGCAGATACGTGCAGAACAGCGCCAGTGGCGTCCTGGACGTGTCGGCGACCGTGCTCGGCGGCCTGTTCAAGCTGCTGACGATCTTCCTGTTCTCGTTCTACTTCGCCGCGGACGGGCCCCGGCTGCGGCGCGCGCTGTGCTCCGTACTGCCGCCCGCCCGGCAGGCCGAGGTGCTGCGCGCCTGGGAGATCGCGGTCGACAAGACCGGCGGCTACATCTACTCGCGCGGTCTGATGGCGCTCGTCTCCGGCGTCTCGCACTACGTCCTGCTGCTGATCCTTGACGTGCCGTACGCGCCCGCGCTCGCGGTGTGGGTGGGGGTCATCTCGCAGTTCATCCCGACGATCGGCACATACCTGGCGGGCGCGCTGCCGATGCTGATCGCCTTCACCGTCAACCCCTGGTACGCGCTGTGGGTGCTGGGATTCGTCGTCGTCTACCAGCAGTTCGAGAACTACGTGCTGCAGCCCAAGCTGACCTCGAAGACCGTCGACATCCACCCGGCGGTCGCCTTCGGCTCGGTCGTCGCCGGCACGGCGCTGATGGGAGCCGTCGGCGCGCTGATCGCGATCCCGGCGATCGCGACCCTCCAGGCCTTCCTCGGCGCGTACGTGAAGCGGTACGCCGTGACGGACGACCCGCGCGTGCACGGCAGGCACCCTCGGCGCCGGGGCACCTCCGCCCTCGCGCGGATGTGGCGGACCCTGCGCCGCGAGCCCCGGCAGGCGGCGCGCACGGACCGGACGCCGCCGCGCTCCGACGACGACGCCTGACCGGCCCGCCGGTCGGCGTGGCGCGCTTGACAGCAAAATCGAACATCCGTTCAGATGGGGTTCTGGCCGTGGCGCTGCACGGGTTATCCACAGGTCAGGACGACGCCGAGGCGCGTTGTCAGTGGCAGGAGATAGCGTCTTTGACGTGAAGCGATCGACTCAAGCAAATCGGGTGGAACCCATGGCAGCAGGCACCGACCGCGAGAAGGCGCTCGACGCCGCGCTCGCGCAGATTGAACGACAATTCGGCAAGGGCGCGGTCATGCGCCTCGGCGACCGGCCGAACGACCCCATCGAGGTCATCTCCACCGGGTCGACCGCCCTGGACATCGCCCTCGGCGTCGGTGGCCTGCCGCGCGGCCGCGTGGTGGAGGTGTACGGACCGGAGTCCTCCGGTAAGACGACCCTGACGCTGCACGCGGTGGCCAACGCGCAGAAGGCCGGCGGCACCGTCGCGTTCGTGGACGCCGAGCACGCGCTCGACCCCGAGTACGCCAAGGCGCTCGGCGTGGACACGGACAACCTGATCCTGTCGCAGCCGGACACCGGCGAGCAGGCACTGGAAATCGTGGACATGCTGGTCCGCTCCGGCGCCATCGACCTGATCGTCATCGACTCCGTCGCGGCCCTCGTGCCGCGCGCGGAGATCGAGGGTGAGATGGGCGACTCGCACGTCGGCCTCCAGGCCAGGCTCATGAGCCAGGCGCTGCGCAAGATCACCGGTGCCCTGCACCAGTCCGGCACCACGGCGATCTTCATCAACCAGCTCCGCGAGAAGATCGGCGTGATGTTCGGCTCGCCCGAGACCACGACCGGTGGCCGGGCGCTGAAGTTCTACGCCTCGGTGCGGCTCGACATCCGTCGCATCGAGACCCTCAAGGACGGGACGGACGCGGTCGGCAACCGCACCCGCGTGAAGATCGTCAAGAACAAGGTCGCGCCGCCCTTCAAGCAGGCCGAGTTCGACATCCTCTACGGCCAGGGCATCAGCCGCGAGGGCGGTCTGATCGACATGGGCGTGGAGCACGGCTTCGTCCGCAAGGCGGGCGCCTGGTACACGTACGAGGGCGACCAGCTCGGCCAGGGCAAGGAGAACGCCCGCAACTTCCTGAAGGACAACCCAGATCTCGCCGACGAGATCGAGAAGAAGATCAAGACGAAGCTGGGCGTCGGTGTGAGGCCGGCGGCTCCGGGCGCCGAGCCCGGTGCTGACGCGGCGGGCAGCACCCCGGCGGCCGCCGACGCGAAGTCCGTGCCGGCTCCGGCGACCAAGGCCAAGACGGCCAAGCCCGCGGCAGCCAAGAGCTAGACCGTGACCCGGAGGACGGACTGGCCGGGGGACGCGAGCGAAGGCACGGACGCCGAGGACAGCGGCAGCCCCTCCCCGTCGAGGGCCGGGAAGGGGCTGCCGCCTCAGGACCCGGGTGAGCAGGCGCGGGCGATCTGCCTGCGGCTGCTCACCGGGACCGCCCGCACCCGCAAGCAGCTCGCCGACGCCCTCCGGAAGCGGGGCATCCCGGACGATGTGTCCGACGAGGTGCTGTCCCGCTTCGAGGAGGTCGGTCTCATCGACGACGCGGCCTTCGCGGACGCCTGGGTGGAGTCCCGCCACCACGGCCGGGGTCTGGCCCGGCGGGCCCTCGCCCGGGAACTGCGCGACAAGGGCGTCGCACCCACCCTCATCGACGACGCGATGGGGCAGCTCGACGCCGACCAGGAGGAGGAGCGGGCCCGCGAGCTCGTGGACCGCAAGCTCCGCTCCACCCGCGGCCTGGAGCGCGACCGACGGCTGCGGCGCCTGGCCGGAATGCTCGCCCGCAAGGGCTACCCGGAGGGCATGGCCCTGCGGGTCGTCAGACGCGCCCTCGAAGAAGAGGGCGAGACGACCGACGGTCTGGACTATGACCCGCTCTGAGCCGTGGCGGCGGATCCGCTCCCGTCGCGTCGACGTGTGCGCGGCGGCATGCCGTCCCAGCGACGTCCGCGCGCAGGAGAGTGCCGGCGCCACGGCCCAGGGCCGGGGGCCCGGGAGCCGACCCCGGGATAGCGGGTGCGGGCCGCCCCGGCACCGGGCCCAGGCGCCGAACCCAGGGACCGGGCACAGGAACCGGGCACAGGGGACCGGGCACATGAACGGGGCCCAAGCGCCCGGCGGCAGAAGCTCGCCGGGCGCCCGCGCCCGACGGCTCCCCACCGGCCGGCGCCTACGGGGTCACCGGCAGTCCCGCCGCGCGCCACGCCTGGAACCCGCCGTCCAGGTCCGTCGCCCGGTGCAGCCCCAACTGCCGCAGCGACGCGGCCGCGAGACTCGACGCGTACCCCTCGTTGCAGATCACCACGACCCGCAGATCATGACCCGTGGCCTCCGGAGCCCGGTGGCTGCCCTGCGGATCGAGCCGCCACTCCAGCTCGTTGCGTTCGACGACGAGCGCTCCGGGGATCAGCCCGTCCCGCTCGCGCAGAGCGGCGTACCGGATGTCCACCAGCAGCGCGCCGGCCGAGGCGGCGTCGTACGCCTCCCGCGGGCCGAGCCGGTCGAGCCCTTCGCGCACCCGCTCCAGCAGTTCGTCGATGCCGACAGGTCCGCCGCTCACAGCCACTCCTCGGGACGCTCGACGTGCTCCAGACGCAGCACCGCGCCCGTGCGGCTGTAGCGCCGCATCATCGGCAGCGGAGGGTAGTACGCGTGCACCGAGACGGCGTGCTCGTCGGCCGACCGGTTCAGCACCTGGTGCACGTGATGCGCGCCGAAGGCGCGGCCCCGGCCGGCCGTCAGCTCGCGCTCCCGGTCGACCCCGTCGGCCAGTTCGAGGGTTTTCCAGCCCTCGGTGGGCAGGCGCGCCGCGAGCGACTCCTCGCGCAGGGTGCCCGCCGCGGCGGCGAAGGCGCCGTGCGAGCCGCCGTGGTCGTGCCAGCCGGTGCCCGTACCGGGCGGCCAGCCGATCAGCCACGCCTCACTGCCGCCGGGCCCGTCGAGCCGTACCCAGGTACGGCCTTCGGGATCGAGCGGAAGAGAAGCCACCAGGGAAGCGTCCGCGGCGGTGCGGCGCACGAAATCGAGCAGTTCCGAGGAAGAAGGGGCGGCGTTCCGGGGAGCGCTTTCGGGCGCGCCCGGGGAACGTACGGAAAGAGACACAGGAGACCGTCCTGGGGATGTTCGCGAGAACGCGCGGCCGGAAGCACGGCACGGCACAGCGCGTGAAGGGGGAAGAGGCGAATCAGCAGGACGGGCGACACACGCAGCCCGCATAGCGGACGAGGTCCATATGGACCCTCCGCCACAGGCGCACATCGGTGTCGGTCACGCTCCGGAGTACACCACGCACGCCCGCAGGGGTCAATTGATGTCCGCTGTACGGTCGCTGAGGTCGGCCGGAGCGGCCCCGTCGGGCCCGCCGGAGCCGTCGGAGGGCGAGGGCTCCACCGGCCCTTCCGCCTCCCCGGAGCGCTGCGGACCCGGCCCGGCCTGCGCCGACACCGGCGGGCCGCCGCGCGCCGCGTCCGCCGCCGCGTACAGCTCGGCCGGCCGCACCCCCTGGAACGCCGCGACCAGATGCCCGTCGGGCCGCACCAGCAGCACGGTGTGCGCCGACGCCCCCGGGTAGCCCTCCGTGACCAGCAGCTCGGCCCGTACCGGCAGCGCCGTCACCGCCGCCGCCAGCCGCGGCATCACCCCGGCGGTCATCCAGTGCCGCCGGTCCCACACACCGGTTCCCGGCGCGACCAGCACCACCAGTTGCCGCCCCCGCCCCAGCCGGTCCCGCAGCCGCACCGTGGCACCGTCGGGCGCCGTCACCCGCACGTCGGCGGCCGGCCCGCCCATGGGGGTGCCGACCAGCGTCTGCGCCTCGGACTCCGGGGGCGCGAGCGGCGAGCCCGTGTACGCCGGCGGCGCCCCCAGGGCTCCGCGCCCCAGGTGCCCGTCCGTGAGCAGCGTGTCGTGCCCGCGCGCGGTGCCGGGCAGGTACGTCCGCAGCCCGCTGCCCCGCAGTATCGGCAGCGCCTGGTCGGCGGCGCGCAGGCGGGCGGCGACGGCAGAGCGCCGCTCGGCCTGGTAACTGTCCAGCAGCGTCGGGGAAGCGCCCAGATGCCAGGCCTGCGCCAGCTTCCAGGCGAGGTTGTCGACGTCCCGCAGCCCCTCGTCGAGGTTCTGCGTCCCCAGTGCCCCGAGCAGGTGGGCGGCGTCACCGGCGAGGAACGCCCGCCCCACCCGCCACTTGCGGGCCAGCCGGTGGTGCAGTGTGTAGACGCCGGTGTCGAGCAGTTCGTACGGAGGCGTCTCGCCGCACCACCCGGCCAGGGTGTCCCGCACGCGCGTCACCAGGGCCTCGGGCGTGACGAGCTCACCGCGCGCGGGCAGCAGCCAGTCGAGGCGCCACACCCCGTCCCGCAGCGGGCGCGCGGTCACCTCCTGCCCGCCGGTCCGCCACGGCGGCATGCGGTGCAGCAGTGCCTCTCCGTCCCAGGGCAGTTCCGTGCGCAGCGCGGCGACGGCGTGCCGCTCGACCGCCGTACGGCCCGGGAAGCGGATGTCGAGGAGCTTGCGCACCGTCGAACGCGCCCCGTCGCACCCGACCAGGAAACTGCCCCGCCACCAGGTGGCCCCCGGCTCACGGGTGTGCGCGGTGACCCCGCTGTCGTCCTGCTCGATCGTGTCGAGGCGGCTGTGGGACTCGATCCGCACGAGTTCGTGCGCGGTGACGGCGTCGCGCAGTCCGCGCGTGAGGTCGTGCTGCGGCAGGTGCACGGGGGACGGCAGCTCGCCGTCGTCCCCGAAACGGACCTCCCGGACCTCCTGATGACGCCGCATCGACCGCCATCCGGTCCAGCGCGTGCCTTCGTCACGGACCGTGGCGCAGCCGAGCCGCTCGGCCAGTTCCGCCGTGTCGGCCCGCAGGAGGGCCGTACGCGCCGTACGGGGCTCGTCCTTGCCGGCCCCCTCGTCGAGCACGACGGAGGGCACCCCGTGGCCGGCGAGAGCCAGCGAGAGGGCCAGCCCGACGGGACCGGCCCCCACGACGATCACCGGGTCCACGGCGCGTTCCCTCCAGTCCGTACGGACATGCGGGAAGTGGCAGTTGGAACCCGGTGCACGATCACAGAACGTATGCAACCCACTGCGGGTGCTTGCGTCAAGTGACAGAGGCAGCGGCGCGGTGGCCGCTGCCTCACATTTCGTCAGTTCTGCTTGTCGGCAGGCCCTTCGGTGCCCTCGGCCCCGCCCGGAGCCTGCGGCCCCACCGGTCCGGCGGCGGTCTCCAGCACCCCGGGCGCCTCCAGCGGCTCCCCGGCCGCGGCCGGCGTGATGCCGGTCTTCGCCCGGCGCCCGCGCTTCTCGATCCACGTGGCGACCGAGGACAGCGCCAGACACATGGCGACGTAGATGGCGCCCACGACGATGACGACGGGGACATAGGGATTGTCGTCATTGACGATGATGTTGTTGGCCATCGTCCGGGCCGCGTACAGCAGCTCCGCGTACGTGATGATGTAGCCGAGCGAGGTGTCCTTCAGGGTCACCACGAGCTGGCTGATGATCGTCGGCAGCATCGAGCGGACGGCCTGCGGGATCAGCAGCATCGTCATGACCTGCGACTTGCGCAGACCCAGTGCGTACGCCGCCTCCACCTGGCCCTTGGGCACGGCGTTGACGCCCGCCCGCAGGACCTCGGCCTGGACGCACGCGTTGTAGACGGTCAGCCCGATGACCAGGGCCCAGTACGCGGAACTCTCGCCGATGAAGCCGAGGTTCTCCTTGTACGTGAGGAACAGGACCCACATGGCGTAGATCGTGATCAGCAGCGGTACGGCGCGGAACAGCTCGATGAACCCGGTGGCCACCGCGCTCACGGCACGGTGGTCGGAGAGCCGTGCCACCGCCAGCCCCACGCCCAGGACGAGTGACAGCACGGCCGCCACCACGAAGACCTGCAGGGTGGAGAGGATGCCGTCGCGGATGTTCGCCCGGACGCCGGCGTTGTTGAAGATGTTCCACATCTCGGGCGCGAAGTGGCCCCGGTTCGCCAGCTGGAGGACCGCGTAGCCGATCAGCGCCAGGATCAGCAGGGAGCCGACCACGCTGTAGATGCGGTTGCGTACCAGGGCCTTGGGCCCCGGGGCGTCGTACAGGACGCTCGAACTCATCGTGCGACCTCCAGGCGCCGCTCGAGCAGCCGGAAGAGACCGCTGATGGTGAACGTGATGACCAGGTAGGCGAGTGCCACCCAGAGGAAGATCGGGGCGATGGCGAAGCCCTTGTCGCTCAGGAGCTTCTGCACACCGAAGAGCTCGGTGACGCTGAACGCTCCCGCGATCGCCGAGTTCTTGGTGAGCGCGATGAAGATGCTGCTCAGGGGCGGGACCACGGTGCGCGTGGCCTGGGGCAGGACGATCAGGCGCAGCGTCTGGATGAAGGTCATGCCCAGCGAGCGGGCGGCCTCGGCCTGGCCGAGCGGCACCGTGCTGACGCCGGACCGGACGGCCTCGCAGACGAACGCGGAGGTGTAGAAGCCGAGCGCCAGCAGGGCCTTCGTCCACGGGCTCATGCCGGTGCCGAAGACGGCCGGCACGACGAACCAGGCGACGAGGAACAGCAGCGTCAGCGGAGTGTTGCGGAAGAGCGTGACCCAGGCGGTGCCGAAGGCCCGCAGGGGCGGTACGGGCGAGACACGGAAACCGGCCATCACGACGCCCAGCACCATCGCGAGCAGCGCACTGGCGGCGGTGAGCAGCACGGTTCCTATGAAACCGTCACGGAACTCCGGCAAGTGGTCGAGCAGTACATTCACGGGGAAGTCCTCGTGGGCGGCAGCGGACGGGCAGGGGACACCGCGCCCCGTACGCTCCCCTCAAGCGCGTACGGGGCCCGGAAAGTCACCACCGAAGACAGACGGCGGTTGTCAGTAGCGCTCGAGCGCCGGCGGCTCGGTGAACTCGGAGCCGGACAGGCCGAGCGTCGCGTCGTACGCCTTCTTGTAGTCGCCGTTCTTGATGTGGGCCTCGAGGGCGTCGCTGACCGCGTCGCGCAGCGCCTTGTCGTCCTTGTTCATGCCGATGCCGTACGGCTCCTTGGTGAACGGCTTGCCGAGCACCTTGAGCTTCGTCGGACGCTGGGCCGCGTAGCCCTTGAGGATGGCGTCGTCGGTGGTGACGGCGTCGACCTCGTTGTTGATGAGCTGCTGCACGCACTCGGAGTACTTCGAGAGCTCGACGGTCTCCGCGCCGTACTTCGGCTTCTTGATCTCCTGGAGCGGCGTGGAGCCGACGATCGAGCAGACCTTCTTGCCCTTGAGGGCGTCGGATCCGGTGATCGCCTTCTCGTCCTTGCGGACCAGGAGGTCGGCGCCGGCCATGAAGTACGGACCGGCGAAGCCGACCTGCTTCTTGCGCTCGTCGTTGATCGTGTACGTGCCGACGTACAGGTCGATGTCGCCCTTCGAGATGGTCGTCTCGCGGACACCGGAGTCGACCGTCTTGAAGACGATCTGGTCGGCCGAGAAGCCGAGGTCGGCGGCGACCATCTTGGCGATCTCGATGTCGAAACCGGAACGCTTGCCGTCGGTGTCTTCGAAGCCGAGGTACGGCTGGTCGTTCTTGGCGCCGAAGGTGATCTTGCCGGCCTTCTGGGCCTTCTTCAGGGCCGGCGAGTCGATCTTGACGTCCTTGGCGACCGTGTACGTCGGAAGCTTGGGGGCTTCCTTGCCGCCGGTCGGGTCCTTCGGCTTGTCACCCGCGGTGCCGGACTCGCCGCCACAGGCGGTCGCGGTCAGGGCGAGCACGGCAATGGCAACGGCGGCCGTTTTGCGGAGCTTCATCGTGAACATCCCTTAAGTCGTGGTCGTCGTAGGTCGTCGTTGGTCGTCAGTGGTGAAGGATCTTCGACAGGAAGTCCTTGGCCCGGTCGCTGCGCGGGTTGCTGAAGAACTGGTCGGGCGTGGCCTGCTCGACGATCTTGCCGTCCGCCATGAAGACGACGCGGTTGGCGGCCGAGCGCGCGAAGCCCATCTCGTGGGTGACGACCACCATCGTCATCCCGTCGCGCGCCAGCTGCTGCATGGCCTCCAGCACCTCGTTGATCATCTCCGGGTCGAGCGCCGAAGTGGGCTCGTCGAAGAGCATGATCTTGGGGTCCATGGCCAACGCCCGCGCGATGGCGACACGTTGCTGCTGGCCACCGGAGAGCTGCGCCGGGTACTTGTCGGCCTGCGAGCCGACGCCCACGCGGTCGAGCAGCTCCCGGCCCTTCTTCTCGGCCGCGGCCTTGTCCGTCTTGCGGACCTTGATCTGGCCCAGCGTGACGTTCTCCAGCACCGTCTTGTGTGCGAAGAGGTTGAACGACTGGAAGACCATGCCGACATCGGCACGCAGCCGTGCGAGCTCCTTGCCCTCCTGGGGCAGCGGCTTGCCGTCGATGGCTATCGCGCCGGAGTCGATCGTCTCCAGGCGGTTGATGGTGCGGCACAGCGTGGACTTTCCGGACCCCGAGGGTCCGATGACGACCACGACCTCGCCACGGGCGATGGTCAGATCGATGTCCTGGAGCACATGCAGCGCGCCGAAGTGCTTGTTGACGTTGCTCAGCACGACCAGGTCGTCGGCTGCGGGGGCAGCGTCATCGGCGGCCTTGGTCACTGAAACTCCGCTCATCGGCTTCTTGCTCCGTCCTCCTCGGTTGGGGAGGACCCTAGCCAGCCGTTACGACCAGCGTCATCACATCTGAGCGGAAATTGAGCATAACGATACGGCTTCGAGCGGACACTCCGCGTGAACAGGACTATGGCCGGTATACCGGCTCCATAACGGAACTTGCCCGCAACGGGAAGGCCCTTGACTGGAACGTGACCCATCGGCGTTTATGCCCTGAGGCGTATTGCGCCGGACCTGTTCACTGAGATTTCACCGGAGGGGGAGGTGCCATGAGGCTGCTGCTCGTCGAGGACGACGATCACGTCGCCGCCGCCCTCTCCGCCATCCTCGTCCGCCACGGTTTCCAGGTCGTCCACGCCCGCAGCGGCGAGGAGGCGATCCAGGCGCTCCTGCCGGCCGAGAAGGAGCCCTTCGGCGTCGTCCTGCTCGACCTCGGACTGCCCGACCAGGACGGCTACGAGGTCTGCGGCAAGATCCGCAAGCGCGGCAACACCCCGGTGATCATGGTGACCGCGCGCTCCGACGTGCGTTCGCGCATCCACGGCCTCAACCTCGGCGCCGACGACTACGTCGTGAAGCCGTACGACACCGGCGAACTGCTCGCCCGTATCCACGCCGTCGCCCGGCGCAAGGGCACGGGCGACCCGTCGCCCGCCCCCGGTGACGACACCGCGCTGCGTCTGGGCGGCGTACGCATCGAGCTGCCCACCCGCCGCGTGAGCGTCGGCGGCGTCGAAGTGCAGCTCACCCGCAAGGAGTTCGACCTGCTCGCTCTCCTCGCGCAGCGGCCCGGGGTGGTCTTCCGCCGCGAGCAGATCATCAGCGAGGTCTGGCGTACGAGCTGGGAGGGCACCGGGCGCACCCTGGAGGTGCACGTGGCCTCCCTGCGCTCCAAGCTGCGGATGCCCGCGCTCATCGAGACCGTGCGCGGGGTCGGCTACCGGCTCGTCGCACCGGCCGCGTCGGTACAGGCCCCGTAACCGAACGTGCGCACCCGCCTCCTCCCGCTCCTCCTCGTCCTGCTCGCGGGCATCCTGCTCGCGCTGGGCTTCCCTCTCGCGGTGAGCGTCGCCGCGGCGCAGCAGCAGCGGGTGGTCGTCGACCGGATCGACGACACGGCGCGCTTCGCGGCGCTCGCCCAGTTCGTCACCGAACGCACCGAGAGCGGCCACGACGAACGCCGCAGGACGCTGGAGGCCGAACTCGCCAGCTACTACGCCGTGTACGGGATCAAGGCGGGCGTCTTCTACCGCGACCAGTGGGCGATGGCGAGCGCACCGGAGGGCTGGGCCGTTCCCGAGAGCGGCGAGGGCCTGGAAGCCTTCGAGGAAGCGCTCTACAAGCGCCGCAGTCACGACCCGCCCCAGGTGTGGCCGTGGCAGGAGGGCCGTCTCGTGGTCGCCTCCCCGGTCGTACGGGACGGCGACGTGGTCGCGGTGGTCGTCACCGATTCGCCGACCGGCCCGATGCGCTCACGGATCCTGCGGGGCTGGCTGGTCATCGCGGCGGGGGAGTTCGCGGCGATGCTGGTGGCGGTGGGCGCCGCGTTCCGGCTGACCGGGTGGGTGCTCAGGCCCGTACGCGTCCTGGACGCGGTCACGCACGACATCGCGACGGGTCTGATGAACTCGCGGGTGGCGGCGGCCGGCGGTCCGCCCGAACTCAGGCGGCTCGCGCGCTCGTTCAACGAGATGGCGGACAACGTCGAGGAAGTGCTGGAGCAGCAGCGCGCCTTCGTCGCGGACGCCTCCCACCAACTGCGCAACCCCCTGGCGGCCCTTCTGCTGCGGATCGAGCTCCTCTCGCTCGAACTGCCCGAGGGCAACGAGGAGATCGCCTCCGTGCGGACCGAGGGCAAGCGCCTGGCCCAGGTCCTCGACAGCCTCCTCGGCCTGGCGCTCGCCGAGCAGGCCACCACGCACCTCCAGCTCATCGACATCGGCGACCTGGTCACCGAGCGGGTCGCCGCCTGGCGCCCCTTGGCGGACGACAAGGGCGTGCACCTCACGCGGGAGGGTCCGGCGGCCGTCACCGCCTGGGGCGACCCGGTGGCGTTCTCCAGCGCCCTGGACGCGGTGATCGACAACGCCCTGAAGTTCACGCCGGGCGGAGAGGACGTCACGGTCGAGGTCGTGCCGAACGGCGAGACCTGCACGATCACGGTCGCCGACGGAGGCCCGGGCCTGACCGACGACGAACTCGAACGCGTCGGTGACCGGTTCTGGCGCAGCAACCGTCATCAGAACGTCAGCGGCTCGGGCCTCGGCCTGTCCATCTCGCGCGCGCTGCTCCTGCCGGGCGGCGGCACCATGTCGTACGCCCGCAACGAGCCCCGGGGACTGCGCGTGACCCTCACGGTCCCGCGCACGGGCCCTACGGCTTGACCGACCGGTAGTAGCGCTGCGCGCCCTCGTGCAGCTCCAGCGGATCGGTGTAGATGGCGGTCCGCAGATCCACCAACTGCGCGGCGTGCACCTTCCTGCCGATGCTGTCCCGGCTCCCTATCACCGTACGGGTGAGCCCCTCGGTCAGCCTCGCGTCCACGGTGTCCGTCGTGACGAGCAGGTTGGCCACCGCCACCGTCGGCACGGCCTTCCCGTCCTGCGCCTCCCGGTACGCGTCGGCGGGCATCACGGCGGACCGGTAGTAGCGGGAGGGGCCGGCCTCCGCGTGCAGCTCGTCGACCAGATCGCCCAGGGGTACGAGCCGGATGTCGAAGCGCTTCGACAGGTCCCTGACCGCGGCGGTGGGCAGGCCGCCGGACCAGAAGAAGGCGTCGATCGTGCCCTTCTCCAGGCGCCGGGGCATGGTGTCGATGCCGATGGACACCGGAGTGATGTCCCGCTCGGGATCGAGCCCCGCGGCCTCGAGCAATTGGTTCGACACCAGTCGTACTCCCGAGCCGTCCTGGCCGACCGCCACCCGCTTGTTCCGCAGATCGGCCGCGGAGCGCACCGTGGAACGCTTCGGCACGACGAGCTGCACGTAGTCGTCGTACAGCCGGGCGCAGCCCCGCAGCCGGTACCCCTCGGGCAGGCCGTCGCGGAAGTACTGCGCCACCGCGTCGGCCGTGGCGATCGTGAAATCGGCCTCCCCGTTCACCAGGCGCGCCAGGTTCTGCCGGGAGCCCTCGCTGGACCGCAGCTCCATGGCGACGCCGGGGAGGTCGCGGGCTACCTCCTTGTCCAGGAGCTCGCCGTAGCGCTGGTAGACGCCGGTGGTCACGCCGGTACTGAACGTGACCTTCCCGCGCGGCGAGGACTCCCCGATCGGCAGCAGCCACCACAGCAGCAGTCCGGTCACCAGGAGTGCGGCGAGGGACCCCTGGAGGGCGCGGCGGCGGCTGAAGCGGGGGAGAGCGTGGAGCATGCGCGCGATCCTGCCAGTTCACTCCCCTCGGAGACCAGGGGGTGCCGGGGCCCGTACCCTGGTCTACGAGATGAGCGAGAAGACATACGAGGTGCGCACTTACGGGTGCCAGATGAACGTCCACGACTCCGAGCGGCTCTCGGGCCTCTTGGAGGGCGCGGGATACGTACGCGCGCCGGAGGGCGCCGACGGGGACGCCGACGTCGTCGTCTTCAACACCTGCGCGGTGCGGGAGAACGCCGACAACAAGCTGTACGGCAACCTCGGCAGGCTCGCCCCGATGAAGACGAAGCGGCCGGGCATGCAGATCGCCGTCGGCGGCTGCCTCGCGCAGAAGGACCGCGACACCATCGTCAAGAAGGCCCCCTGGGTCGACGTGGTCTTCGGCACGCACAACATCGGCAAGCTGCCCGTCCTGCTGGAGCGCGCCCGCGTCCAGGAGGAGGCGCAGGTCGAGATCGCGGAGTCGCTGGAGGCGTTCCCCAGCACGCTGCCGACCCGGCGCGAGAGCGCGTACGCCGCCTGGGTGTCCATCTCCGTCGGGTGCAACAACACCTGCACCTTCTGCATCGTCCCGGCGCTGCGCGGCAAGGAGAAGGACCGCAGGACCGGCGACATCCTCGCCGAGATCGAGGCACTGGTCTCCGAGGGGGTCTCCGAGATCACGCTGCTCGGCCAGAACGTCAACGCGTACGGCTCCGACATCGGTGACCGCGAGGCGTTCTCCAAGCTGCTGCGTGCCTGCGGGAAGATCGAGGGCCTGGAGCGCGTGCGCTTCACCTCGCCGCACCCGCGCGACTTCACGGACGACGTGATCGCCGCGATGGCCGAGACGCCGAACGTCATGCCGCAGCTGCACATGCCGCTCCAGTCCGGCTCGGACACCGTCCTCAAGGCGATGCGCCGCTCGTACCGCCAGGAGCGCTTCCTCGGCATCATCGACAAGGTGCGCGCCGCGATGCCGCACGCCGCCATCTCCACCGACATCATCGTGGGCTTCCCCGGAGAGACCGAGGAGGACTTCGAGCAGACCATGCACACGGTCCGCGAGGCGCGCTTCGCGCAGGCCTTCACCTTCCAGTACTCCAAGCGCCCCGGTACGCCGGCCGCCACCATGGAGGACCAGATCCCCAAGGAGGTCGTCCAGGAGCGGTACATGCGCCTGGTCGCCCTCCAGGAGGAGATCTCCTGGGAGGAGAACAAGAAGCAGGTCGGCCGCACCGTGGACGTCATGGTCGCCGAGGGCGAGGGCCGCAAGGACGGCGCCACGCACCGCCTCTCCGGACGCGCCCCCGACAACCGGCTCGTCCACTTCACCAAGCCGGACGAGGACGTGCGCCCCGGCGATGTCGTGACGGTCGAGATCACCTACGCCGCACCGCACCACCTGCTGGCCGAGGGCCCCTCCAAGGCCGTACGCCGCACGCGCGCGGGCGACGCCTGGGAGAAGCGCACGGCGGAGCCGAAGCAGGGCGCCGGGGTGCTCCTGGGCCTGCCGAAGATCGGCGTGCCGGAGCCGCTTCCCGCGGTCACGGGCGGCTGCTCCGTCCAGTAACGGCCACGCGCCACGGGTAGGTGCCCGGCAGCGGCCCCGGAGTCCGATTCCGCCGGGGCACTAGGCTGCCGGGCATGCTTGTCGCCGCCGCAGTGTGCCCCTGTCCGCCGCTCCTGGTCCCCGAGGTCGCCTCGGGGGCCGCACCGGAACTCGCCGCCGCGCGGGACGCGTGCGCGGACGCGGTGGGCGTACTCGCGGCCTCCCGGCCCGACCTGCTCGTCGTGGTCGGTTCCGCGGAACAGGACGGCACGGCGACGTACGCCCAGGGCGCCAGGGGGAGCTTCGAGGGCTTCGGGGTGGATTTCGCGACGTTCCTCGGAACGGCCGAAACGCCGCGACCGGGCGTCCCGGGAAGCGCCGCCGGCCACGAGCTTCCCCCGTCGCTCGCGGTGGGGGCCTGGCTGCTCTCCCGCGCGCGGTGGTCGGACGCCCGGGTGGAGGGTCTGCGCGTCGGGGAGCGGCTGGCCGGTGAGGAGTGCGCGCGGGAGGGCCGGACGCTCGCCGCACGGGCGGAGCGCGTCGCCCTCCTCGTGCTCGGCGACGGCAGCGCCTGCCGGACGCTCAAGGCGCCCGGCTACCTGGACGAAAGGGCCGAGGGGTTCGACGCCGCGACGGCGCGGGCCCTGGGCACGGCCGACACGGCCGCTCTGGCGGCCCTGGACGGCAATCTGGCGTACGAACTGAAGGCAGCGGGGCGAGCGCCCTGGCAGGTCCTCGCGGGCGCCGCCGAGGGCGCCGGCCTCCAGGGGCAACTGCTGTACGAGGACGACCCCTACGGCGTCGGTTACTTCGTCGCGGTCTGGTCCTGAGGGGGCCGTGCCCGCCCGTCGCGCGGGCACGCCGCACGCACGGGGACGGCCGTGGAGCAAGGAGCGCTCCACGGCCGTCCACCGTTGCCGCTGATCGGAAGGCCGGTCAGACCGCCGGAGGGGGAGGCGGCGGCATGGTGCCGGTGCCTCCGGTTCCGCCGGGCCCGTCGTCCTTGTGCGCGATGCGGTCCAGGGCATGCTTGGCCTTGCCCGTGCCCGACTCGATCCGACTGCTGTACTTGCCCTTGGTCTTGGTGTCGACCGCCTTGGCGGCCTTGTCCAGACCATGCTCGATCTTGCCCTCGTGCTGCTGAGCGAGGTCCGAGACCTTGTCCTTCGCAGGAGCAAGCTTGGCCTTCAACGAATCCAGGAAGCCCATGGAACACCTTCGCTTCGTCGGGGGACTACTGGCGGGCGCTCTCTCCGGCCCCGTTGTCCGCCGCTTCGTCCGCGGACTGCTGCTTGGGAATCTCCACGTTCTCCGCGGCACCGGCGTCGGAAGCCTCGGCGGCCTTCTCGGTCCCGCCTTCCGGCTCCTGCGCGGCGGTCTCCTCCGGAGTGTCGGCCGTACCGGTGGCGGCCTTCGCCTCCTCGGTTGACGCCTCAGCGGCTCCCTTGGACTTGCGGCTAAACCGTGCAAAAACGCCCATATCTGCTCCATACCTTACTCGTGTGGGCGAAATCCCGCGCCCGGCCGGAGCGTCTCATCGCACCGCCCGGGGGCACCGGTCCGTGAACCGGCGGCCGGAACCTCGCAACAGGCAACGAACCCGGCCGCGTGCCGTCACGTAACTCGTTCGGGGAGGGGGCGTGGGGTTTGCGAGACTGTGCGAGTGAGAACTGCAGCTCCCGCACCGCGGGTCATCGCCGTTGTCGGCCCCACGGCAGCCGGAAAGTCCGATCTGGGCGTCACCCTCGCCCGGCATTTCGACGGGGAAGTCGTCAACGCCGACTCCATGCAGCTCTACCGGGGGATGGACATCGGCACCGCCAAGCTGACGCCCGAGGAGCGCGGCGGCGTCCCGCACCACCTCCTCGACATCTGGGACGTGACCGAGGCGGCGAGCGTCGCGGAGTACCAGCGGCTCGCCCGCGCGGAGATCGACCGGCTGCTCGCCGTGGGCCGTACGCCCGTCCTCGTCGGCGGCTCGGGGCTGTACGTGCGCGGCGCCATCGACGCGCTGGAATTCCCCGGCACGGACCCGGCCGTACGGGCCCGCCTGGAGGAGGAACTGGAACTGCGCGGCCCCGGAGCCCTGCACGCCCGGCTCGCCGCCGCCGACCCCGGCGCGGGGCGCGCGATCCTGCCGAGCAACGGCCGGCGCATCGTCCGCGCCCTCGAAGTGATCGAAATCACCGGGAAGCCGTTCACGGCCAATCTGCCCGGCCCCGACTCCGTCTACGACACCGTTCAGATCGGGGTCGACGTGGCCCGCCCCGAGCTCGACGAGCGCATCGCCGTACGGGTCGACCGGATGTGGGAAGCGGGCCTCGTGGACGAGGTGCGCGCCCTGGAGGCGCGGGGGCTCAGGGAGGGGCGCACGGCGGCCCGAGCCCTGGGGTACCAGCAGGTGCTGGCCGCGCTGGCGGGGGAGTGCACCGAGGAGGAGGCGCGCGCCGAGACCGTGCGCGCCACCAAACGCTTCGCGCGCCGCCAGGACTCCTGGTTCCGCCGGGACCCCCGGGTGCACTGGCTCAGCGGCGCCGCCGACGACCGGGCGGAACTCCCGCGTCGTGCTCTGGCGTTGGTCGAACGAGCGGTCACAGCCTGATCACGTGATGGCATCGGGACGCTCCGCCCGTCATTCCGGTGCCCGGGCCCGTGCCATCATCAAGCTTCGATCGACCAGTGAGTCCAAGTTGGGAGGGCGCGTGGCGATGGAAGCCGGCCCTCGTGACACGACGCAGGACGAACCGGACCGGTTGAGCCCCGACGGGCCCGACGAGCAGGACGGGGCGCCCGGAAGTGCCACGGGCCCCGAGGTCGAGGTCGAGCTGCGCCCGCAGCGACGCCTGCGGATCTGGCAGCTCGCGCCGATCGTGGGACTCGCCGCCATGGGTTCCCTGATGTTCGCCTTCCCCCTGGCCTTCGAGTTCGGCGACGGCGGAGCGGTCGTCGCCATGCTGGGACTGCTGATCAGCTGCTGCGCCGCCGGCTGGGGCATGATGGCCGCCCGCCGCGTGGGACACACCTGGCCCGGCCTGCCGTCCCGGGAGTCGGGCAAACGCCCGGACTGGCGGATGATCGCGCTGTACGTCGTCGTGGGCGCCGGCCTCGTCGCCCTGGCCGTCTGGCGCGTGGCCCGCCTCCGCTGACCGGCTGTCGTACCCGGCCCGTACGATGGACGCCGTGAGCACGCAGATCGCCTTCCTCAAGGGCCACGGGACCGAGAACGACTTCGTGATCGTCCCCGACCCGGACAACGCCGTCGACCTGCCCGCCTCCCTCGTCGCGGCACTCTGCGACCGCAGGGCCGGGATCGGCGGCGACGGCGTGCTGCACGTCGTGCGGTCCGCCGCGCACCCCGACGCCCGGTCGATGGCCGAGGCGGCCGAGTGGTTCATGGACTACCGCAACGCGGACGGCTCGGTCGCGGAGATGTGCGGCAACGGCGTGCGCGTCTTCGCCCGCTACCTCCAGCGCGCCGGCCTGGTCGGCGAGGGCGACCTGGCCGTCGCCACCCGCGGCGGCGTCAAGCAGGTGCACATCGCCAAGGCCGGAGCCGACGGCGAGGCCGGTGACATCACCGTCTCCATGGGCCGGGCAGTCCTGCCCGAGGGCGAGGTCACGGTCTCCGTGGGCGACCGCTCGTGGCCCGCCCGCAACGTGAACATGGGCAACCCGCACGCCGTCGCCTTCGTCGACGACCTGGGCCACGCCGGGAATCTGCACACCGCCCCGCCCTTCAGCCCCGCCGCCGCGTACCCCGACGGTGTCAACGTCGAGTTCGTCGTCGACCGCGGCCCGCGCCACGTCGCCATGCGCGTGCACGAGCGCGGCTCGGGCGAGACCCGCTCCTGCGGCACGGGAGCCTGCGCCGTGGCCGTCGCCGCGGCCCGCAGGGACGGCGCCGACCCCGCCGTCACCGGTGAGCCCGTGGCGTACGCCGTGGACCTCCCCGGCGGCCGCCTGGTGATCACCGAGCGGCCCGACGGGGCCGTCGAGATGACCGGGCCCGCGGTGATCCTCGCCGAGGGAGTCTTCGACGCCGGCCGGCTCGCCGGGCACCCGTAGGCACCAGCCCCACGGCCCTACGACCAGCAGGAAACGGGCACCACCCGCAGCTTCGCTCGAATGGGTGATCCGGTTCACGCTGAGCGAGAGCGGGACTGCGGGGCGTGGTGGGCTCGGTAGCATCAAGCACCGGCCGGGACGCGGGTCCACCCGTCCACCGCCGGTCGACGCTGCCGGAGGTGCCCATGAGTGCAGAGGCCGCCAATCCAGGCGCCACCAGTCGCAGGCGTGGCCGCACCAGGCTCGATCTCCGCAGGATCGGCCGGGTCGCCCTGCTCGGTCCCACGTCGCGCGACCGGCTGCCCGACGCGATCGGCCACGTCGCGGACGCCCACCGCGCCCACCACCCCGACGCGGACCTAAGCATCCTGCACCGGGCGTACGTCCTGGCCGAGTCGTCGCACCGCGGGCAGATGCGCAAGAGCGGCGAGCCGTACATCACCCATCCGCTGGCCGTGACACTGATCCTCGCCGAACTCGGTGCCGAGACCACCACGTTGACGGCGGCGCTCCTGCACGACACCGTCGAGGACACCGACGTGACGCTCGATCAGGTCCGGTCGGAGTTCGGCGAAGAGGTCTGTTTCCTCGTCGACGGCGTGACCAAGCTGGAGAAGGTCGACTACGGCGCGGCCGCCGAGCCCGAGACGTTCCGCAAGATGCTCGTCGCCACCGGCAACGACGTCCGGGTCATGTCGATCAAGCTCGCCGACCGGCTGCACAACATGCGCACCCTCACCGTGATGCGCCCCGAGAAGCAGGCCCGGATCGCCCGCGTCACCCGCGACGTGCTGATCCCGCTCGCCGAACGGCTCGGCGTACAGGCCCTCAAGAGCGAGCTGGAGGACCTGGTCTTCGCGATCCTCCACCCCGAGGAGTACGAGCGCACCCGCGCGCTCATCGCGGCGGACGCCGGCACGGGCGACCCCCTGAACGTCATCGCCGAAGAGGTCAGGAAGGTGCTGCGGGAAGCCGGCCTGTCCGCCGAAGTCCTAGTCCGGCCACGCCACTTCGTCTCCGTCCACCGGGTCAGGCTGAAACGTGGCGAACTGCGCGGCACGGACTTCGGACGGCTCCTAGTCCTCGTCGGGGAGGACGCCGACTGCTACGGCGTGCTCGGCGAACTGCACACCTGCTTCACGCCGGTCGTCTCCGAGTTCAAGGACTTCATCGCGGCGCCCAAGTTCAACCTCTACCAGTCACTGCACACGGCCGTCGTCAGCCCGGACGGCGAGGTGGCCGAAATCCTCATCCGCACGCACCAGATGCACAAGGTGGCGGAGGCGGGCGTCGTCGCCCTGGGCAACCCGTACGCACCGACCGACGACGCCGAGACGGCCGACGACGGGGTGCGCGCCGACCCCACCCGGCCCGGCTGGCTCTCGCGGCTGCTGGAGTGGCAGCAGTCCACGCCGGACCCCGACACCTTCTGGACGTCCCTGCGCGCGGACCTCGCCGAGGACCGGGAGATCACCGTCTTCCGCTCCGACGGCGGCACGCTGGGCCTGCCGGCCGGCGCCAGCTGCGTGGACGCCGCGTACGCGCAGTACGGCGAGGCGGCGCACCGGTGCATCGGCGCACGGGTCAACGGCCGCCTGGCGACGCTCAGTACGGTGCTGAGCGACGGTGACACGGTCCAGCCCCTCCTCGCCCACGACATCGGCTCCGGCCCCCTGCCCGAGTGGCTCGACCACGCCCGTACGCCCGCCGCGCGCATCGCGATCACCGGCTGGCTCTCCGCCCACCCGCAGACCGAGGTGCCCGCCCCGGCGGGAGCCACCGGCCGGCCGCCGGAGCCGCGGCCGCACGGGGGAGCGGGCGGCCGGGCCTCCGGCGTGGGCACGCTGGTGCGCCGCATCGCCGGCAACGCCGTCGTGGACCTGCCGGACGCGACCGTACGGCTCGCCGGCTGCTGCACGCCCGTACCGCCGGACGCCGTCACGGGCTTCGCGGTGCGCGGCGGCGCGGTCACCGTGCACCGCGAGGAGTGCCCGGCGGTGGGACGGATGCGGTCGCGCGGGAGGGAGCCGGTCGGCGTGCGCTGGCTGGACACCGGCGGCTGCAAGGTCACGCTGGTCGCCGAGTCGTTCGGCCGCCCGCGGCTCCTCGCGGACCTCACGGAGGCCATCGCCACCGCGGGCGCGGCGGTCGTCTCGGCCACCGTCGAACCGCCGAGCGAGCAGCGCGTACGGCACACGTACACGCTCCGGCTCCCCGACGCCGCGCAGCTGCCCGCGCTGATGCGCGCGATGCGCGAAGTGCCCGGCGTGTACGACGTGAGCCGCGCCCAGCGTCCCGCCACGGCCTGACGCGGCCGGCGCCGCCGGGCGGGCGACGACCCGCCCGGACACCGGCCGGCCCGGCCGGGCCTCCGCCTGATCGAACGCGCCGCTCTTTCGAGTGGGAACCACGCGTGCCGTCACGGCGGCCCCTTACGGCGCTGATAGCGGTAGGCCATGCTGATCACCTCCAGGCGCCTGCGTGCCGCCCTGCTGGCCGCCGCAGCGGCCACCCTCGTCGCCGCGACCGTGCCCGCCCCCGCCCCACCGGTGGCGCTCGGCATCGGCGATCCGCTGTTCCCGCACCTGGGGAACCCCGGATACGACGTGCGCGCGTACGACATCTCCTTCACGTACTCCGGAAGCAACAGCAAGCCCCTGGACGCCGTCACGAAGATCGACGCGGTGGCCACGGAGCGGCTCGACCGCGTCAACCTGGACTTCTCGCGCGGCGCCGTCGCGTCGGTCGAGGTGAACGGCGAGCGAGCGGCGTTCGAGACGGCGGGGGAGGACCTGATCGTCACCCCCGGCGCGCCGGTCCACGAGGGGTGGCCGCTGCGCATCACCGTCCGGCACACCAGCGACCCCCAGCCCAAGGAGGGCCCGGACGGGGGCTGGGTGCGCACGCGCGACGGACTGGCCATGGCGAACCAGGCCGACGCGGCGCACCGGGTGTTCCCGTGCAACGACCACCCCGCCGACAAGGCGCTCTTCACGTTCCGCGTCACCGCTCCCCGAGGCGTCACGGCAGTCGCCAACGGACTGCCCGTGGGAGAGGCCGGGAAGGCCGCGGGCGGCGCCACCTGGACGTACCGGACCCGCCACCCCATGGCGACCGAGCTCGCCCAGGTGTCGCTCGGCCGGTCGACCGTCGTGCGCAGGAACGGGCCGAACGGCCTTCCCGTACGCGACGTCGTGCCCACCGCCGACCGGACGCGGCTCGAACCGTGGCTGAAGAAGACACCGGCGCAGCTGGAGTGGATGGAGCGGCAGATCGGCCGCTACCCGCTGGAGGCGTACGGGCTGCTCGTCGCCGACGCCGAGACCGGCTTCGAGCTGGAGACCCAGACGCTGTCGCTCTTCGAGCGGTCCCTGTTCACCCGTTCCGACCTGCCCGCCTGGTACGTCGAGTCGATCATGGTGCACGAGCTGGCGCACCAGTGGTTCGGCAACAGCGTCTCGCCGCGCACCTGGTCCGACCTGTGGCTCAACGAAGGGCACGCCACCTGGTACGAGGCCCGGTACGCCGAGGACCACGCCAAGCGTCCGCTGGAGGCGAGGATGCGCCAGGCGTACGCGCAGTCGGACGCCATGCGGGCCCAGGGCGGGCCGCCCGCCGCTCCCCGCGGTCCCGCGCCGGGCAAGAAGATCAGCATCTTCAGGCCGGTCGTCTACGACGGCAGCGCCCTGGTGCTGTACGCGCTGCGCCAGGAGATCGGCAAGGAGGCCTTCGGTCAGCTGGAGCGCCGCTGGGTCCGTGACCACCGCGACGCCAGCGCGACGACAGCCGACTTCACGAACCTGGCGTCGGAGGTCGCGGGCCGGGACCTGACCGCCTTCTTCAAGGAGTGGCTGTACGGGAAGAAGACGCCGCCGATGCCCGGGCACCCGGACTGGCGCACCGAGGCGGCCAAGACGTCGGCCCAAGCCGGTACGGCGCGGCGGTAGGGCCGGGGCGGCGGCCTGCGCGGCGGCGGCAGGGCGGCGGCAGGTGCGAGGGGTGCGGGAAGCGGGCATAAACCGGAGTGACGGCCCGGTGCGCGGCGTGCCACTATCAACGGGCCCGCGGCGCTGCCGGGCCGGGGATCTCCGCACTCCGCGGGAATCTTCCGGCCACGTCACGCGTTGTGACCGGCGTAACCTGATTTCTTTCGACGTAAGGATCCAATGACCTCCTCTTCTTCCGCTTCCCAGGACGCACAGAGCTTCACGGAGAACGTGACCGAGAGCCTTCGGGCCGATGCCCTGATGGAAGAGGACGTCGCCTGGAGCTACGAAGTCGACGGAGAGCGGGACGGCGACCAGTTCGAGCGCTCCGACCGCGCCGCGCTGCGACGTGTGGCCGGCCTCTCCACCGAGCTCGAAGACGTAACCGAAGTCGAGTACCGGCAGCTGCGCCTGGAGCGCGTGGTGCTGGTCGGTGTGTGGACCTCGGGCACCGTGCTCGACGCCGAGAACTCGCTGGCGGAGCTGGCGGCCCTCGCGGAGACCGCGGGAGCCCTGGTGCTCGACGGCGTCGTCCAGCGCCGCGACAAGCCCGACCCGGCCACGTACATCGGCTCGGGCAAGGCGATCGAGCTGCGTGACATCGTGATCGAGACCGGGGCCGACACCGTCGTCTGCGACGGTGAGCTCAGCCCCGGCCAGCTCATCCACCTCGAGGACGTAGTCAAGGTCAAGGTGGTCGACCGCACCGCCCTGATCCTCGACATCTTCGCCCAGCACGCCAAGTCCCGGGAGGGCAAGGCGCAGGTCGCGCTCGCGCAGATGCAGTACATGCTGCCCCGGCTGCGCGGCTGGGGTCAGTCGCTGTCCCGGCAGATGGGCGGTGCCGGAGCCGGCGGTGGCGGCGGTATGGCCACCCGTGGTCCCGGTGAGACCAAGATCGAGACCGACCGGCGACGGATCCGCGAGAAGATGGCGAAGATGCGCCGGGAGATCGCGGAGATGAAGACCGGCCGCGACATCAAGCGCCAGGAGCGCAAGCGCAACAAGGTGCCCTCGGTCGCGATCGCCGGCTACACCAACGCCGGAAAGTCCTCGCTGCTCAACCGCCTCACGGGCGCGGGCGTGCTGGTGGAGAACGCGCTGTTCGCCACCCTCGACCCGACCGTGCGCCGGGCGGAGACGCCGACCGGGCGGGTCTACACCCTCGCCGACACGGTCGGGTTCGTGCGGCACCTGCCGCACCACCTGGTCGAGGCGTTCCGCTCCACCATGGAGGAGGTCGGCGACTCCGACCTGATCCTGCACGTGGTGGACGGCGCGCACCCGGCGCCGGAGGAGCAGCTCGCGGCCGTACGCGAAGTGATCCGCGACGTCGGCGCGGTGGACGTGCCCGAGATCGTGGTGATCAACAAGGCGGACGCCGCGGACCCGGTCGTACTCCAGCGGCTGCTGCGCATCGAGCGTCACGCGATCGCCGTGTCGGCCCGTACGGGCGCGGGCATGGCGGAGCTGCTGGCGCTGATCGACGCCGAGCTGCCCCGGCCCGCGGTCGAGATCGAGGCGCTCGTGCCGTACACGCACGGCGGGCTGATCTCGCGCGCGCACGCCGACGGCGAGGTGCTCTCCGAGGAGCACACCGGTGACGGCACGCTGATCAAGGTGCGGGTGCACGAGGAGCTGGCGGCGGACCTGGCGCCGTACGTGCCGGCCGCTCACTGATCAGCGGCCCGCTCCGGAGCGGTCCGTACCGGAACAGCGCAGACCCGAAGGCCGCCCCCTCACCACGAGGGGGCGGCCTTCGGGCCGTCGGTCCGGTGGTGAACGGCGGCACGGGGAAGGCCCCCGGCGCGTACGCCGAGGGCCCTGACCGCGGTCGCCCGCCGCCTCGCTACTTGTCGGCGAACTTCCCGCTCACCGTGTCGAAGATGTCCTTGGCCTCCTTGCCCAGGCGCGGACCGGCCAGCCAGCCGGCCGTCACCGGGCCGATCGAGGTGTTGGAGACCAGCGCCGGCTGTCCGTCCCGGCCCGTGGCAGCCCAGCCGCCGCCGGAGGAACCACCGGTCATGGTGCAGCCGATGCGGTACATCGTCGGCTCGCCGGCCCGGATCGACAGGCGCCCCGGCTTGTCCGCGCACTGGAACTGCTTCTGGCCGTCGAACGGCGGAGCGGCCGGGTAACCCGTCGCCGTCATGCTCGCGATGCTGGGCGCGGCGGGCGCGTCGAACTCCACCGCAAGGGCCGAACCGACCGTCTCCTCCAGGGACTTGCGGTTGCCCTTCTCCGGGGTGACGTGCAGCACCGCGAAGTCGTACGGAGCGCCTTCGCCGCCGGTCGGGCCGCCCTGGGCGATCCACTGCGAGGACGTCTGCGCCCAGTCGCCCCACCACACACCGTGCGGAGCGATCTCCTTCTCGTTCTTGGGCGCGCCGTCGAGCTCCGCCGCCGACCTGCCGGTGTCGTTGTACGACGGGACGAAGGCGATGTTGCGGTACCAGCCGCCCTTCTTACCGGCGTGCACGCAGTGGCCGGCCGTCCACACCATGTTGGACTTGCCGGGGTGCGCCGGGTCCTTGACGACGGTCGCGGAGCAGACCATCGCCCCCTCGGGACCGTCGAAGAAGAGCTTGCCCGCCTCGGGGGTGCTGCCGGTGTACGGCGACTTCACGGGCTGTGCCTGGACCGGCGCGGGCGTCGGGTCGGTGACCCCCTCGTCACCGGAGATGTCGTTGTCCACCGGCCGGTCGGGCTCCTCGGCTTCCCGCATGCGGTCCGCGTCCCAGAGGTCCTCGATGATCGGGTTGATGTAGTCCTCGGCCTCGCGGAGCCAGTCGTCCCGGCTCCAGTCCTTCCACGCGCCGCCCTTCCACTGGTCCAGGTCGACGCCGTGTTCCTTCAGACGGTCCTTCAGATCGTCGGGGATGACGATCTTGCCGTCGGTCCCACCGGTGACCTGGCCCGCGGGAGCGCTCGGCTCGCCGCCCGCGTTGTCCTCGCTCGGACCGCAGGCGGTGGCGGTCAGGGCGAGGGCAGCGGCGAGGCCGACAGCCGCGAGGACGGGGGAGGTTCGGCGACGCGCGCTCCTCCCGCCACGTGCTGCGCTGGTCGGGCGAATGGGTCGCATGTCGTGATCCCCCTGGGACTTCGAAATCTTCTTCAGCGAACTGATGTGAACTCTGCGAACTGCGCACGTGTCGCGCACCCCGGCGGCGGGGCGCCGGGCCGGAGCGCGGTCCCCACTATGCCGGTGCCGATGGGGACGGCGCGCGGCAGGGGCACGGTTCCCCAGACGTAAGGATCTTCTTATTGCCCGTGATCCTCCGGCGCCACTGTCGTTGGTACGTACGGGGGACGCAGGGTCGACGTCCGGCCCGGACGGGCACGGACATACAGACCAGTGCGCGCGACGCAGGCTTCACCGCGGGAGGACCAACAGACGTGGCCGTGACCGAACCAGCCGCTGCGGTGCTGACCGCTGCTCACGAGGGGATCCTGCGGCGCCAGTCGCTGCGCGAGTCCTCCGCCCGCACGTACGCGCGGTCGCTTCCCATCGTGCCCGTACGCGCGCGGGGGCTGACGATCGAGGGGGCGGACGGGCGGCGCTATCTCGACTGCCTCTCGGGCGCCGGGACGCTGGCGCTCGGTCACAACCACCCGGTGGTGCTGGAAGCGGTCAAGAAGGTTCTCGACTCGGGTGCGCCGCTCCACGTGCTGGACCTCGCGACGCCCGTCAAGGACGCGTTCACCACCGAGCTGTTCGAGACGCTGCCCCGCGAGCTCGCCGACCACGCCCGGGTGCAGTTCTGCGGCCCGGCGGGCACGGACGCGGTCGAGGCCGCGCTCAAGCTCGTCCGCACCGCCACCGGCCGCAGTGGGCTGCTGGCCTTCACCGGGGCGTACCACGGCATGACGGCAGGGGCCCTCGACGCCTCCGGCGGCGCGCAGGACGTACGGGTGACGCGCCTGCCCTACCCGTACGACTACCGGTGCCCCTTCGGCGCGGGCGGCGAACGCGGCGCCGAACTCTCCGCCCGCTGGACGGAGAACCTCCTCGACGACCCCAAGAGCGGCGTGACGACCCCGGCCGGGATGATCCTCGAACCGGTGCAGGGCGAGGGAGGCGTGATCCCCGCTCCGGACGACTGGATGCGCCGGATGCGCCGGATCACGGCGGACCGCTCCATTCCGCTGATCGCCGACGAGGTGCAGACCGGAGTCGGCAGGACCGGCACCTTCTGGGCGGTCGAGCACAGCGGCATCGTGCCCGACGTGATGGTCATGTCCAAGGCGATCGGCGGCAGCCTCCCGCTGGCCGTGGTGGTCTACCGGGACGACCTCGACGCCTGGGAGCCGGGCGCGCACGCCGGTACGTTCCGGGGCAACCAGCTCGCCATGGCGGCAGGCGCCGCCACCCTGGCCTACGTGCGCGAGAACCGGCTCGCGGAGCGGGCCGCCGTGCTCGGCGCTCGCATGACGGGCCGGCTGCAAGGGCTCGCCGCCGACCACCCCTGCATCGGGGACGTACGCGGCCGGGGCCTGATGATCGGCGTCGAACTCGTCGACCCCGAGGCGGACCCCGACGGCACGGGCCGCCGGACGGGCCGGGAGGACGAAACGGGCCGCCGGACGGGCCGGGAGGACGAAGACCGCACGTCCACCGGAGTCCCCCCGGCGGCGCCCGCACTGGCCGCCGCCGTCCAGCAGGAGTGCCTGGAGCGCGGGCTGATCGTCGAGCTCGGCGGGCGCCACTCGAGCGTCGTCCGTCTGCTGCCTCCTCTCACTCTCACCGATGAACAGGCCACGGCGGTCCTCGACCGCCTGGCCGACGCCCTGTCGGCCGCCGAACGCTCCGCGTACCGCCGGCACCAGACCGGGCTTTCGAACTGACTCCGGACCTCGTCCCAAGGAAGACCCCCGTGAACCCCACCCCCGCATCCGACGCGTCCGAGGCCGACGACCGTCCCGGCGCCCACGACCGAGGACAGGACGCCGCGCACCGCCCCCTCGCGCTCGACGAGGCCAAGGTGCCCCGGCAGAAGGGCAGCCCCCACGAGGAGCAGCGCACGGCCGGGCGCCCGCAGCCGGCGGGTCCGGACGCGGCCGCCGCGCAGGACCTGCTCGACCACCCCGACCCGCACACGGCCGCGGAGGCGGCGGCCGTGGAGAACCTCCTGAGGTGCTGGATCCGGGAGAAGGACTTCCCCGAGCCCTCGGGGCCGATCCTCCGCATCCCGCTCGACGCCAGCGGAACGGCCCTGCTGGTCCCCGTCCGCTACTGGTCGGCCGGCGGATGGCACCGCTTCGGCATGCCGTCCCTGGAGGGCGGCCCGAAGGGGGCGCCGCCCGCCGACGCCGTCACGGTCGCGGCCCTCCTCTGCCGTGAGGCGGGCCGGCGCGAAGGCGCGGACCTGGTCGGCCGGGTCGCCGACTCCGTCCGGCGCACCACCCGGTTCATCGCCGAGCGCCGCGCGCACCCCGGTCCCGCCGAAGAGGCGGACCTGTTCCTCAGCGCCGAACAGTCGCTGCTCCTCGGGCATCCGCTGCACCCCACCCCCAAGAGCCGCGAAGGACTCTCCGACGCCGAAGCGCTGCTGTACTCGCCGGAGCTGCACGGCTCCTTCCCGCTCCACTGGATGGCCGTCGACCGGTCCGTACTGGCCGAGGACTCCGCCTGGACCGAGCGCGGCCGCGCCGTACCCGCCGAGCAGCTCGCCGTCCGGCTCGCCGAGGGTCTGCGCCTGCCCGACCGCACGGTCCCGCTGCCGCTCCACCCGTGGCAGGCCCGCGAGCTCCGGCACCGGCCCGCCGTCGCGGCGCTCCTGGAGCGAGGACTCCTCCACGACCTCGGCCCGCACGGCGCCCCCTGGCACCCCACCTCCTCCGTCCGGACCGTGCACCGCCCCGGCGCCCCCGTCATGCTCAAGCTCTCGCTCGGCGTACGCATCACCAACTCCCGCCGCGAGAACCTCCGCAAGGAGCTCCACCGCGGCGTCGAGGTCCACCGCCTCCTGCGCGCCGGGCTGGCCGAGGAATGGCAGTCCGCCCACCCCGGCTTCGACATCGTCCGGGACCCGGCCTGGCTCGCCGTCGACACCGAGGACGGCGAACCGGTGCCCGGACTCGACGCCCTGCTGCGCCACAACCCGTTCGGCCCCTCCGACGACGCCGTCTGCATCGCCGGACTCACCGCCCCGCGCCCCTGGCCGGGCCGCACCGGCATGCACTCCCGCCTCGCGGACGTCGTCGCCCGCCTCGCCGCCCGGACCGGCCGGCCCACCGGAGCCGTCGCCGCCGAGTGGTTCCTGCGCTACCTCGACCACGTCGTACGCCCGGTGCTCTGGCTGGACGGCACGGCGGGGGTCGCACTGGAGGCGCACCAGCAGAACACCCTGGTGCTGCTCGACCCCGACGGCTGGCCCGTCGGCGGCCGCTACCGCGACAACCAGGGCTACTACTTCCGCGAAAGCCACCGGGACCGGCTCGAACGCCGCCTCCCCGGCATCGGCACCACCAGCGACACCTTCGTCCCCGACGCCGTCACCGACGAACGCTTCGCGTACTACCTCGGCATCAACAACGTCCTCGGCCTCATCGGAGCGTTCGGCGCCGAACGGCTCGCCGACGAACGCGTGCTGATCGCCGCCTTGCGCCAGTTCCTGAGCAAGAGCACCGCACTCGGCTCCCCGCTGCCCGCCCAGCTCCTGGAGACTCCCACCCTCCGCTGCAAGGCCAACCTGCTGACCCGTCTGCACGGTCTCGACGAGCTCGAAGGCCCCGTGGACACCCAGTCCGTGTACGTCACCATCGCCAACCCCCTTCGCACCTGAAGGAACATGCCCCGACCGAACTGCTGAGAGGAGCGTCGCCGTGCCTCCCACCGATGCGAGCACCGACGCAGGAACCGACTCCGCTCCCCGCGCCGGATCCAGCACCGAGGACACCCTCGACCTGCGGCTGACCGACGAGCTCATCGCGCTGTTCGGTGACGACACGCCGGTGGCCGCCCCCGGGCCCGCCGCCGGCGGCCTCCTCGACGCCCCCGCCGGCTGGGGCCCCGTCCCCACCGAAGCCGGCCCGTTCCAGCTCGTGCCCGTACGCATCGAACGGGACCTGCCGCTCATCAGCCGGTGGATGAACGATCCGGCCGTCGCCGCGTTCTGGGATCTGGCGGGACCGGAGGACGTCACCGCCGCCCATCTGCGCCCCCAGCTCGACGGTGACGGCCGCAGCGCACCCTGTCTCGGCGTACTGTCCGGCGTGCCCATGAGCTACTGGGAGATCTACCGCGCCGACCTCGACCCGCTGGCCCGCCACTATCCGGCCCGCCCGCACGACACCGGCATCCACCTCCTCGTCGGCGGCGTCGCCGACCGCGGCCGCGGCCTCGGCACGACCCTCCTGCGGGCCGTCGCCGACCTCGCACTCGACAACCGCCCCGCCTGCGCACGCGTCGTCGCCGAACCCGACATCCGCAACGCCCCCTCCGTCTCCGCCTTCCTCGGAGCCGGCTTCCGCTTCTCCGCGGAACTCGACCTCCCCGACAAGCGGGCCGCGCTCATGGTCCGCGACCGCGCCCTGCGAAACCTGCTGTGAACCACCCGCTCCTTCTCATACACCGCTCGCCCCGACTGGGGTCCACCCCGAGGAGTCCCCGTGCCGAAGCCCGCCGACGCCCATGACTTCGAGGACTCGCTCCCGCTGCTCGCCCCGCCCGAGCTGGAACCGGGCACCTGGGACCTGGCAGCCCGCCGCCTGCTCGCCAAGATGCTCGGCGAGTTCGCGTACGAGGAGATCATCGAGCCGGTCCCGCAGCCCCCCGGCGACCTGCACGCCCTCGTGCTCGACGACGGAGCGACGCTCGCGTTCCGGGCGGTGCGCGGCGCGTACGGCAGCTGGCGCGTGCACCCCGACACGATCGAGATCCGCGAGCACGGAGCCGGGGGCGGGGCCGCCGCGGACGCCGGGAGCCTGCCGTTCGGGGACCCGCTCCGCTTCCTGGTCCGCGCCCGCCGCCTGCTCGCACTCGACGGCGCCACCCTCGGCCACCTCATCCGCGAGCTGAGCGCCACCCTGGCCGCCGACGCCCGCCTCGGTCACACCGCCGTCTCCGCCGCGCGCCTCGCCGACCTCGGCTACGCGGAGCTCGAAGGGCACCAGACCGGACACCCGTGGCTCGTCCTGAACAAGGGCCGCCTCGGCTTCTCCGCCACCGACACCGCCCGCTGGGCCCCCGAGG
>NZ_VBVX01000209.1 GCF_005981925.1 Streptomyces albidochromogenes | reverse complement strand
TCGCACTCGCCGTCACGGATGCTGCGCACCGCCGTGTGCAGGGCGACCAGGGACGACGAGCACAACGTGTCGATCGTCATGCTCGGCCCGCGCAGATCCAGGAAGTAACTCACCCGGTTCGCCAGGATCGCGTTGTGGTTGCCGAGACCCGCCGCCGTCTGTACGACGTCTCCCACGACCATGTCGCGGTAGTGCTGGTAACTGGCGCCCACGAACACTCCGGTGGACGGCTGGGACTGCCCCGCCAGGCCGGCGTCCTCCAGGGCCCGCCAGGCGGACTGGACGAGGTGGCGCTGCTGCGGGTCGATCCACTCCGCCTCGGCGGGTGACAGCCGGAAGAACCCGGGGTCGAAGTCCGTCAGCCCTTCGATGAAGCCGGCTCGCCTGAGGTAGACGGTGCCGGGCTTGCCCTCCGTGCCGTAGTACGAGTCGATGTCCCACCGGGATGCGGGGACCTCGCTCAGGCAGTCCTCACCTTCCAGCAGAACCCGCCACAGCTCCTCGACGTTCCCCGCCTTGGGGAAGACTCCGTCGAAGCCGACGATGGCGATGTCGTGCGCGTCCACGTCACCGGGCACGGAGGCGACAGGCTGCTCGCCCGTCGGCGCCGGAGCCCGGTCCGAGGCATGCACGGTCTCCGGGACCGGGACCGGGATCGGGGCCAGGACCGGGGCATGCGCGATCTCCGGGGCCGACACCTTCGCCGGCTCCGGGGCCGACACCTTCGCGGGCACCGCCTCCGGGCGCTGCTCGGGCGCGGCGGCCTGCGAAGCACCGCCCACGGCCGGGGTGCCGGAGCCGGGGTTGCCTGCCTCGGCGGGGGCCGACGTGACCCCGTACTCGTCCCGCAGTTCGGCGGCCAGCCGGTCGACCGTACCGACCTCCAGGACCAGCGTCACCGGAATGTCCACGTCCAGCTTGGCCCGGATGTCCTGGGCGAGCGAGACCGCGAGCATCGAATCGAGACCCTGCTCCTGCAGCGGGCGGTCCGTTTCCAGTTCTTCGACGTCCAGCTCCAGGGCGGCCGCCACCCACCGGGCCAGCGCGGCGTCGAGCCGGCCGGCGGCGGGACGGCCGGGAGCCGCCCCGGCACGGTGGCCGTTGGACACGGGCGTCGCAACCGGCGGCGCCACAGCCGACGTGGGCGCGGGCGCGGGCAGGGGCGCCGGGTGGTGGCCGTTGCGGCTGCCACCCCCCGCGGTCCCCGGCGACGGCGCCGGGGAGAGCCGCTTCCACGTGATCCCACGAGCCTCCAGGACGGCTTCGTCGCCGTCGAGAACCACCAGACTGGCCGTCAGCAGACCGGAGTCCGGCCCGGTGTCTCGGTCGCGCCGGGCGTAGACCCGGGCGGTGTCGGGGACGGGTCCGAGGACGCTGAGCCGCTCGACGGTGAACGGCACGTACAGCCCCTGCGCGCCGCACGCGGCGAGCGCGATCTGGAAGGCGCCGTCGAGGAGGCGGGCGTCCACCGCACCGGCGGTCCGCCCCGCCCCACGCAGTACACCCGTCGCCTCTCCCGGCGCCACGGACAGCGCGGCCACGGTCCGGAAGCCGGCGCCGTAGCTGAGCCCGGCGCGTTCGAACGCCTCGTACATGGCGTCGAGTCCGACGGCGGTGAAGCCCTCGTCGGAGGCGGGAGGGGCGAGTGACGGCTGCTCGGGTCCGATCAGCTCCGCGTTGCAGACCAGGGCGCCGGTGCCGTCACGGAAGGCGAGCGTGTCGTTGTCGCGTTCGGCCGTGAGCGTCGCGGGTGCCTCGACGGCCGCCCGGAAGGTGAGGTCCCGCAGGCCGAACCGCGTCCGGTCGAGGAACTCGGCGACCTTCCCGGGGTACCCGGCGCCGGGCAGGGTCGGCTTGCCGAGGACCACGTGTTCCGCGGCCTCCGGGTGCTCCGTCCACGTGCTCTTCGTCGGGCCGGGCGCAGGGTCGCGCCCGTCGGCGGGCCGCTGCTCGGCGGGCTCCAGCCAGAGGTACTTCTCCTCGTGCGGGGCGGTCGGGAAGCGCACGCCCGCTCGGCGCCGCTCACCGGCGGGCAGGTCCGCGCCGGTCACGAACGCCTGGGCCGCCGCGTCGAGGGCCTCCCGGTCCGCTGCGGCGCCCACGGGCCCGGCGTCGGTGCGCGCGGCCCCGGAGGCCACGCCCGCGTAGAGGGACCGGGTGTCCGCGACCCCGGCCAGGAAGAGCCGCAGCTTGTCCTCCAGCTGCTCGACACTGTCCGCCACGCACGCCAGCCGGTGGGCCGCGGCCGACCGCTGCCGGCTGGCCGCGCTCAGCGCGTCCAGGGACGGGCAGTACGGGGAACGCAGCATCAGCACCAGCCGGTGGGCCAGGGTGCGCAGCGCCTCGTCCGATCCCGCGGACAGGATCAGCAGCCGCGGCCCGGGCTCCGTGCCGTCCGGTGCCGTCGGGTGCCCTGCCTCGACGACCGCGTGCGCGTTCGTTCCGCCGAAGCCGAAGCTGCTGATTCCCGCCACGCGCGGGCCGCTGCCCCATGGCAGCAGCCGGTCGGCCACGAACAGGGGCGAGTTGTCGAAGTCGAAGGACTTGTTCGGGGTGTCGAAGTTCAACGACGGCGGAATGTGCGCCGCTTGAAGGGCCAGGATCGTCTTGATCAGCCCCGCGATGCCCGCGGCGGGCTCCAGATGGCCGATGTTGGTCTTCACCGAGCCCACCGCGACCGGCTGCCGGCCGGACGGCCCGGACAGGACCGCGTGCAGGGCCTCCAGTTCGATGAGGTCGCCGAGCTGGGTGCCGGTGCCGTGCGCCTCGACGTAACCGATGTCGGCGGCGGTACGACCGGATCCGGCCAGCGCCTTGCGCAGCACGGTTTCCTGAGCGGGTCTGCTGGGCGCCGTGAGGAAGCCCGCGCTTCCGCCCGTGTGGTTGACGGCCGTGCCGCGGATCACGGCGAGGACGGGGTCGCCGTCGCGTTCGGCGTCGGCGAGCCGTTTGAGGATGACGGCGCCGGCGCCCTCACCGCGTACGTAGCCGTCGGCCGCCTCGTCGAAGGCGCGGCACTCCCCCCGCGGGGACAGCATCCCGTTGCGGGCGAAGGAACGTGTCTTGTCCGGAGTGAGCACCAGGTTCGCGGCCCCGACCACGGCGGCGTCCACATCGCCGGCCCGCAGGTGCATGGCCGCCTGGTGCAGGGCGACGAGGGAGGACGAGCACGCCGTGTCGACGGCGAAGCTCGGGCCCGCCCAGTCGAAGACGTGCGACAGCCGGTTGGCGACCATGGAGGCGGCGGTGCCCGTCGCCACGTGCGGGTCGCCGTGGCCGATGCTCCGCGCCACGAGCTCCGGGAAGTCGCTCGCGATGGTGCCGACGAAGACGCCGGTGGCCGCGCCGAGGGAGGCGTGGTCGTGGCCGCAGCTCTCCAGGGCCTCCGCCGTCACGCTGAGCAGGATCCGCTGCAGGGGGTCCATGCGGCGGGCCTCGCGGTCGGTGAGTCCGAAGCGGGCGGCGTCGAAGTACTCGACACCGTCCACCCAGCCCATCCGCACCTCGTCGGCGCCGGCGTCGGACCACAGGTGGGCCCAGCCGCGCTTGCCGTCGGGGGCATGCCCGACGCTGGACACCCCGTTGACGAGGTTGAGCCAGAACTCGTCCGGCGTGGCGGCCCCGGGGAACCGGCACGCCATGCCGATGACGGCCAGCGCGCCGTCGTCCGCGTCCGTCCCGGCGGGCTCCGCCGGCGCGGGCCGTGCGGCGGCCGGCGCCGTCGGCGTGGTCGCCGCGGGTACGGGTTCGGCCGGAGCCGGTACGGTCGCGGCCTCCCCGGCCTCGGGCGCGAGCAGCCGTACGACGCCCTCCGCGTCCAGCAGCCGGGCCAGCTTCACCGGCGTACCGGAGGCGAAGACCGACGGGGCGGTGATGTCCGCGCCCAGCTCACGGCTGAGCCGCACGGCGGCGAACGTGACGTTGACGGAGTCCCCGCCGAGGTCGAAGAAGTTGGCGTTCACGTCGAAGTGCGGGTGGTCCAGCGTGGCCGCGAAGACGCGCGCGATCGACTCCGCCAGCGCGTCCGCCGTCAAGCCGGTCACCGCCGGCTCGACCGGCTCGACGGACTGCACCGGTTCCACGGACTCCACCGGCTCGACGGGGCCGACGGTCTCGGCCGGTGTCGTGGCGTGCTCCGCGGCGGAGCGGATGATGGTCTCCCGCGTGGGCAGCGGCAGCCGGGCGCGCGCGACCTTGCCGTTGTCGGTCAGCGGCAGGGCGTCGAGGCTGACGTAGGCGTCGGGCACCATGTAGCCGGGCAGGGAGCTGCCGACGAACGCGTCGAGCTCCGACTTGGCCGGGATGCCGTCGCACACCAGGTAGGCGGTCAGCCTCGGTTCGCCGCGCCCCTCGAACCGCGCCGCGACCACCACGGCGGCGGTGACCCCCGCGAACGTCTCCAGCACCCGCTCGATCTCGGCGGGCTCGATGCGGTTGCCGCGCACCTTCACCTGGGCGTCGGAGCGGCCGAGCCACTCGATCGCGCCGTCCGCGTGCAGCCGTACCTCGTCGCCGGTCCGGTAGAGCCGTACGCCGGTCGCCGGGTGGACGGTGAAGACGTCGTTCGTCAGGTCCGGCCGGCCGGCGTAGCCGCGGGCGAGGCCGGTGCCGGAGATGTACAGGTCGCCGGTCGTTCCGGCGGCGCACGGCTCCAGCTCCGCGTCCAGGACGTGGAGTTCCATGTTCGGCAGGGGTTCGCCCAGCGGCAGGAAGGCGCCCACCGAGGTGACCCGGTGGCACGAGGCCCAGATCGTCGCCTCGGTCGGTCCGTAGAGGTTCCACAGCGCGCGGGCCGGTGCGTGCAGGCGCTCGGCGGTGGCCGGCGGTAGCGCCTCGCCGCCCGACAGGACCGTGAGTTCGGGGTGCGGTGTCCAGCCGGTGCCCAGCAGCAGGCGCCACAGGCTCGGCGTGGCCTGGGCGACCGTCACCCCGCCGGCCGCTTCGGCCAGTCGGAACGGGTCGCCGGCCGTCTCACGCGAGGCGAGGACGACCGTCGCGCCGGCCGTCAGCGGGAGGAACAGCTCCAGCAGCGAGATGTCGAAGGCCACGGTGGTGTGCGCGAGCACGGTGTCGCCGGGCGACACGGCCAGGCGCTCGCCGATGCCGGTGAGGAAGTTGGCCAGCGCCCCGTGCTCGACCTCGACGCCCTTCGGGTTGCCGGTCGACCCGCTGGTGAACAGCAGGTAGGCCAGGTCGTCGGGGGCGACCCGGGGCGGCACCGCCTGCGCCGAGCCGTCCGACTCGGGCACCCGCAGTGCGGGGCCCAGCGAGGCTCCCAGGGCGTGGGTGCGGGCGTCGGTGACGATCAGGTCGCATCGCGAGACCGCGACGTACTGCTCCAGCCGCTCCACGGGGTACCCCGGGTCCAGCGGCAGGAAGGCCGCGCCGGCCCGCAGGATGCCGAGCATGGCCGGGATCAGCGGGATGTCCCGCTCCATGAGTACGCCGACGACCGAGCCGGACTCGATGCCCTGGTCGTGCAGGCGGGCCGCGATGGCGTCCGCCCAGGCGTCCAGGCGGGCGTAGTCCAGCGTACGGGCGCCTGCCCGGACGGCGGTGGCTTCCGGCCGCTCGGCCGCCGTGGCGGCGAACAGGTCCAGAAGTGTCGCGGCGGCGGGGGTGGCGGTGGAGCCGTCGGGGTGGGCTGCGGCCGGCGCCTCGGTGGGTGCGTCGGGACGGGGCTCCTCGCCGTGGAGCAGGGCCGTCAGGACCATGTCCTCGACCTGCTCGGTGAACTCCAGCGCCTCCGCCTCGCCCATCGCGGTCTCCCGGACGAAGACCGCGGGCGGGCCGTCCTGGAGGCACAGCAGCGCGATCTCGGTGTGCGGCTCGGCGGACGCCTCCTCGCCGGCACCGCGGTCGAGCACCATGACCCGGGTGAAGCTCGGCTCGTCGGAGCCCAGCGGGCGCCCGGCCAGACCGAGGCGCAGTTCGAGGTCGCTGGCGTAGCCGTGGCGAGCGGCCACCTCGTCCAGCTTGTCCCGCAGGGACCGGGTGGAGTCGCCGTCGAACCGCACGGGGAAGCGCGCGGCGGCGATGCCGTGCGTCTTGTCCGCGAGGACGCGCGCGGCCGAGGGCGACCAGGCGAAGTCGAAGGTGGGCTCCCCGGTGCGCTCGGCGACGACGGTGAGGAAGGCGCGGACGACCGCGACCGCTTCCTCGCGCGAGGCGGGGGTGAAGGCCAGTTCGTAACGGCCGTAGTGGGCCCCGGCGGCGGAGAAGTCGTCGGCGGGCAGCGGAGCGGGGCGCAGCTGCTCCAGGCGCGCGCGCCACCACGGCTCGTGCGCCCGCAGTGGCTTCTGGGCGGCGGCGATGTCGGCCAGCCGCCGGGCCGAGGCGGCGGGCAGCGGCGCTCCCGGCGCGATGCCGAGCCGCTGTGCGGCGGCCTGACCGCTCAGGGCGCTTCCGTCGACGGCGGTGCAGTCGCTCAGCACGAGGTCGGCGTCGGGGGCGGCCAGGGTGATGGCCGAGGTGGTCACCGACAGCACGGTGGTCTCGGTGCGGGGCTCGTCGCGCGGGATCAGCCGGACCTGCCGGGTGAAGACCGCGCCCTGTTCGGTGACGAGGGTGGGTACGCCGAGCGGGTTCGGGAAGGAGCCGTAGTCCAGGGCCTTGGAGAGCCGTACCGCCTCGACGGCCGTGGTGCCGGCGTGGATGAGGCCGCCGGACGCCATCCGGTCGGACCGCCGGTAGAACCGCCGCTCGCGGTCGCTCGTGTCGACCGGTTCGGGCAGCGTGCGCTCCACCACGTGCGGTACGAGTGCGGCGAAGAGGTCGATGCCCGCCTCGGCCGTCTCGTACGTCAGCGACAGGGCGGTGGAGTGCTCACGGACGGGGAACCAGCGCTCCAGCAGCACACTGCCGGCGTCCACGGCCTCCGTCATGCGGTGCCAGGTCGCCGCGTGCCGGGACGCGCCCTCGTACAACGCCCAGGCGGGGACGTGGCTGCCGGAGTAGCGGGGCAGCGGCCCGTCGTGGAAGTTGATCGCGGCGACCTTCGGCAGGTCGAGGATCTCGGCGGGCAGGATCCGGAAGTTGACCATGCTGAACAGGTAGTCGAACGGCTGCGCCGAAAGCGTCGCCGTCAGGTCGCCGCGCGGGTCGAGCACGGGAACCGCGTGCGCGTCCGCCCACGCCGTCACCGCCGGGTCGTCGCTGAAGACGCCCTCGATCCGCACCCCGGCGTCGAGGAGCTGTGCCGCGCACTGGGTGAGGACCCGGGTGCCGCCGATGATGAAGCAGTTGGTTCTCATGCTCACCCCGCGGTCTTCCGGGCCTCGGTGGCGCCCTCGCCGTCGACGGCGGTGTCCGAACCCTCGGTGGCACCCTCGCCGTCCGCGGCGGCGCCGGAACTCTCGGGCGCGTCCTCGCACTCGGCGGCGACCCAGGAGTCGATCTGGGAGACGACCTCTTCGTCGAGCGAGAGCTGTCCGGGCGCCCACAGGGGGTTCGACAGGCCCCGGTGAGTGCGCTCGCACATCTCCCAGTCCTCGTAGTTCGCCTTGTCCCACAGCGCGAACACGGCTTCGTGGGAGAAGTCGGGCTTGGCGGTCTCGGAGGGGTGGAAGAGCCAGAAGTGCCGGACGAAGCAGGTGCCGGGGCTCTCGGGCCAGACCCACTGCATCATCACGTAGTCGGCCGTGAACCCGAACAGCAGGTTGGGCAGGATGGTGATCCAGTTGATCTTCTGCCGGTCCGCTTCGGGCACCAGTCGCATCGGCTCCCGGCCGCTGCGGCCCGTCATGGACACGGAGTTGTAGCCGCCGCGGATGGACTGCCACGCCCCGACGATGTCGCCCTTGAGGTCGTACGTTCCCGCGTCGTCGAAGTCGGTGATGCGGTGCAGGTCCTTGTGGGCCGTGGGGAAGTGGAGGCTCTCGTTGACGTTGTGCGCGACGAGCTTCCAGTTCGAGGCGACCGGGTAGTCCTTCGCCTCGACGCACTCCAGGTCGGCGAGCTCGTAGACGCGGGCGAACTCACCGAACTCGCCCAGCGAGGCGTCGAGGTCGGGGGCGTCGTCGGAGAAGGCGATGAACACGACGCCGAACCGGACCTCGGTCCGCACGGGCAGCAGGCCGTTCTTCTCCTTCTCGAAGAAGTGGTCCAGGTAGGTGCCGTTGAGGCTCTTGAGCTTGCCGTTGCGGTCGTACACCCAGCAGTGGTAGAGGCAGACGAGGCTCTGCCGCTTGCCGGTGGCCTCCTCGACGAGCTTGTAGCCCCGGTGCCGGCAGTAGTTGTGGTACGCCTGGATCCCGTCGTCCCCGTGCAGGAGCAGGACGGAGCCGGTGCCGATGTTCAGGGTGCTGTAGGCGCCCTTTTCCTTCAACCGGGAAACATGGTCGACCGGAAGCCAGCGCCGTCCGTAAATACGGGCCATCTCCCGCCGGTGCTGCTCCTCACCGGTGTAGAACTCGTGCGACCGGCCCGTGCCGCCTGTTTCGAAATAGGGCCTTTCCTCGTCCTGCTCACTGATGAGTTCGAACATGCTGGACGCACGCGTCATCTGCTGGACTCCCTCAGGGGGTGAAGCGCCATGGAATACGATGCCGGAATTCCGTAATCCGTTGCCCCGGGGCCTTCCGAAAAGGCCGCACCGGGTCCCGGGAATGCCGGGACGGCATGTGGAGTGAACGGTGAATGGGGATGAGAGGTGGGCCGGACCGGCCCGGGCAGGCGAAATCGCGCCCGGCCGGACATGGGGCGGCCACCGAGGAGATACCGGCGGCCGGACCGGGCCGCCGGTGCCAGAAGAACTCGACGCGCACGCGTGACGGAGTACGCGGGAGAGGAGCGCGCGGAGCGCCGGCGCGGCGGCCGGTGAGGGCACGCTCGACGCACGGCGCTCGGCACGGAGCGCCCTCGGCCGGACGAGTGCGGCCGACGCCGCCGGGCGTCAGCCCGCCGGGTCGTAGATCCGCTGGTCCTGCGGCACGCCGGCGTCGTCGTAGAGGCGCTCAAGGGCGTCCGGCGCGTAGATCTCGTAGTCCGGCACGACTCCGCCGATCAGGCCGAGCATCTTGTTGGTCCACTCCTGGCTCGCGCTCATCGCGCTCATCGTCGCCTGGAAGAACGGGGGCAGCTCGGTGAGTTCGCCGAGCGTCGTCGTGAAGTCGTAGACGCCCGCGCTCTCCTCGTCGCGCAGCTTGTTGTATTCGGCCAGCGCCTCGTCCATCGGCCGCTCGCCGGTCAGCCCTTGGTGGACGCGCTCGGCGAGGAGCTCGCCGTGCATGAAGGCGTCGGTGATCCCCCACCCGGTGTACGGGTCCTTGTGGTAGCCGGCGTCGCCGACCAGCGCCCAGCCGGGCCCGTAGGCGCGGCGGTAGTAGTTGTCCGGGTACCGCATCGGCTTGAAGTCCTCTTCGCGCCGGCCCTGATCGCGCAGCTGCACGCCCATCTCGGGGGACACGTCGTCGAACACGCCCTGGAAACCGGCCTCGACGTCCTGGCGGAACTCCCTGAGCTGGCGCCGGGTGCAGATGACGGCCAGCATGCTGACGCCGTCGTTCGTCGGCCAGGTGCCGAACCACTTCTCGTTGAAGCCGGTCTTGTGGTGCAGACCCCAGTCGAGACCGCTGTAGTACGAGTAGTAGATGAAACCGGCGGCGGGGCGCACGTTGTACAGCTCCGCCCCGACGCGCTTGGCGACCGTGGAGTGGAAGCCGTCGGCGCCGATGACCACGGTGGCCCGGAACTCCCGCTCGGGGCCGTCCCCCTCGCGTCCGCGGATACCTGTGACGCGGCCGTCGGTGAAGGTCAGGTCGGAAACGGTGAACCCTTCGAGGACCTCGGCGCCGGCCCGGCGGGCGGCGTTGACGAGGATCTCGTCCAGCACGGTGCGGCGCGGGCAGTAGACGGCGTCGATACCGTCCACCGGGTCGGCGAAGCCGTTGAGATCGATGCCCCGGTAGGAGTAGTTCATCTTCCGGAGTGCTGGCGTCTTGGCGGCGACGATCTCGTCGAGCAGACCCCATTCCTGGAGTCGCAGCAGCCCGGCCTGGTGGATGTAGTGGGTCGACACCGCGTCGCTGGGGAATGAGGACCGGTCCACCACGAGAACCCGGTGCCCCTGTCTGGCCAGCAGCATCGCAATCGGCGATCCGGCGCAGCGGGCACCCACAACAATGACGTCGTACATACGACTCCCCCGGCTATTGGTTTTGAGGTGCCGATACACACCGTGGTCAGCGGTGCGAGCACATTTCGAAGGCTATGAAGTCGGACAGATCACGGTCAAGCCTCGGTAATGACCGGGCAATGTCGAAGCGTTTCGTTCGCGCCACCCGAATCTTTCATTCCGCCCCCACGCCGCCGGGAATGCCCCTTTCACCCCCTCAGGAAGGCCAGAACGATGTGTCACACGTCACAATTCCACTGGGGCGAAAACTGGCCAGTTGCGGTCCAAGTCTTGGTGGATCGCACATGAAATCCCGTCACCGGGGTATCGCGCCCCGACCCGGCCGGCGGAATGGGCACGCGGGCAGCCCCGGAGGGGGCCCGTCCGGACCATCGACAGCCGGACGCGAAGCCTGTATTGGGCCTCCTGAGCCCCACGTCCGGCCGTCGGCGCACCAGGCCGGGAGGAAGGAGAAGCACCACCGGCGCACCCGAAATCCAGACCTCGACTACCGCCGCCGGGGGGGCGGTGGACACCCCTGCGCCGCCTCTACCGCCATGCGAACTCAGCCAGTTGCCGCACACCCCGGCCGCAAGCGACGCCCGGGCCACTACCTCACCGAGGGGGCACCGCCCACACCCACCGAGGAACCGCCACTCAGGCGTCCTTCTTCACCGGCTCCAGAATCGCCACGCACTCCACGTGGTGCGTCACCCCCAACACGTCAACAGAAAACACGTCAAAGAAAAACAGCAGGTCAGCGTCCTGTGAGACGCAAATCGGCCTCAAAGCCAGTGTGCATTGCGGGCGCTATGGGCGCTACGCGCGACCTCTCTGCGCACGACGCCGCATCCGCAGGAGCCTGCGAGACCGCCCGTCGGCAGGCTCTCGCCGTATGGCATTCGAAATGCTATACTCGTGTCATGGCTGACGACGACACCGCCTTCCCGCCCGGCGACGGCCCCACTAGCGGCATCTCCGTCTCCCTGACCGCCGGCACCCTGCAAGCGATCCGCGAGCGGGTCGGCAAGCGGGGAGTATCCGCGTACCTGGAGAAGGCCGCGCAACGACAGATCGAGCGCGACAACCTGGACGAGCTGATCGCGGACTTCGACAAGACCCACGGCCCCGCCGACCCGGAAGCCGTCGCTGCCAAGCGGGCCAAGCTCACCGGCGGCACCTCCTCCGGTGCCGGGGCGGCCGCGTGAGCGGCGCCCTGATCCTGGACAGCGAGGGCCTGGCCAAGGCCGTGCAGCGCGATCGCGAGGTCCACGAGTGGCTCACCGCCGCTCGCGACGCCGATCTTCCCGTGATCACCTCGGCGGCCGTGCTCGTCGAAGTGATCCACCCCCGGATCAACGACGCCGCACTGAAGTGGACGCTGTCCCGGCTGCGCGTCGAACCGGTCACCCAAGCCCTCGCCCAGTCCGCCGCCGCCCTGCTGCGCACGGCCGGCCTGCACGGCCACAAGTACGCCATCGACGCCATGCTCTGCGCCACCGCCCTCGCCCAGCCCGGCCGCATCACCATCCTGACATCCGACGTCGAGGACATCACCATCCTCACCGCCGACCACCCCCGCGTGACCGCCGAGAAGATCTGATTCGTGACACCGAGCAGGGCCCGCGTAACGTCGGGGTGCCGACAGCGGGGGTGAGGCGTTGTGGGACGCGGCGGCGAGCCACGGCACGCGGCGGTCAAGGACGCTGGCGATCCACGGACCAGAGCTCGTGCACGCCGCCGTCGGCCAGGCGGGCTTCGGTTTTCAGCCGGTCGCCGGGGCGCAGCACCTTCGGAGGCGGGACTGCTTGTAGGCGGCGGCCTTACTCGACGGCTTGGCGTACACGACAGCCGTCTCGCAGCTGGGCGAATCCGCGCCGCTGGGCGGTACGGACTCCTGGCGCCGTAGTCTGGGCGCCCGCCCACCGTCGCGCCGGGGAGGATGGGTTGTCGGCAGGGGCGGGC
>NZ_VBVX01000208.1 GCF_005981925.1 Streptomyces albidochromogenes | reverse complement strand
GGTCACCCGCTTCAGTCGAGCTCTGGCCAGCACGATCCAGCGCATTGTCTTCCTTCCCTGGCGCTCTTCGTGATGTGGGTGTGTCCGTCCCGAAAGCGCCCGACACGGGACCAAGGTCCCGACCCGCCGGGGCCTTCGGCACCACCTGTCCGGCGCCTCCGTGCTCCGGCCACGGCCCTCGGCGACCGGCCGGGTGGCGCCGAGCGTTCGCGCGTCTCGGGGGCGGAACCTACGATCGGCGAGAACGGACCCTGCCGCGCCCAACCGGAGGTCAGCACCGTGAATGTCCTGGACAGCGGGGCGGTGACGACCTTGTGAGCTTCTCCCTGCCGGGCGTCCCGGACCTGCCGGACGACGTGGACGGCCTGAAGGCGCTCATCGAGCGCGAGGTCGCCGCACTGCGCGCCGACGTACGGCGCAAGGCGGAGGAACGCCTGCCGCTCGCGAGCGCCATCACCCACGCGTCGCCCTTGAGCAGCCGGTCCCTTGAGACCTTCACCTCGGGCACGCCCGGTCCGACGAGCGGCTTCCCGGCGGCCGCGGCCGAGCACGCGAGCTGCGCCGACGCCTCGCCCGGCCAGGACCCGTGGGCCTGCCTGTGCTCCAGCATGTCGGCCATCCCCGTCTCGGCGGCTCTGCTGGACCCGGTGCTGGACGAGAGCGGCGGAATCACGGACTTCGTCATCCGCGCCGGCAACCATGTCCGCTCGTCGGAATGGCTCGAAGCACCGGACACCCAGGTCGGGCAGCGGTTCCTGGAGGCGCGCCCCGGAGCCGCCACGAGCGGGCTGCTGGCCGCGCTGGCCTCCGTCTTCACCTCCGGCCGCGCCCTCAACGGGCTGGCCGTGGACTACACGGAGGAGCGGCACGGCCGCCTGCGCCGCGCCCCCCTCCTGTACTACGCGGCCTCCTGCGGCGACCATCTGCTGACCACCTGGGTGCCGGCGCGCAGCGAGGCGGAGATCCTCACCCTCGACGCCCAGCACATCGCGTCGATGGGCTGGGGGCAATGGGACCTGCTCTCCGGGCATGTCACCTGGTCGGAGGGGCTGCACCGCATCTTCCGTACCGACACGAGGATGCCGTGGTCCCTGACCGAGCTGTGCGACGCGGTCCTGCCCGGTGAGATCGCTGCCCTCGCGGAGCTGATCACCGCCGTCCTCGCCGGGGAGGAACCCGCGTGGACGCGCATCCGCTTCCGGGTGTACGGCGAAGTGCGCACCCTGGACGTCCTCGGCAGACCCGTCGCGGGAATCGACGGCCGCCCCTGGGCCGTCCACCTCGTGGCGCGCGACCTGACCCCGCAGATGCGCAGCCGGCGCCGCCTGGCGGAGACCCAGCGCGAGACGGAGCGGCTGCGTCAGCAGGCCGAGGCGGAACGGCACATCGCCTCCGTCATGCGCGAGGCCCTCCTGCCGACGCACTCCGCGGAGCTGGCCGAGCTGGGACTCACCGTGGCCGCCGCCTACCTGCCGGCCGAGCCCGACGCGGCCGTGGGCGGCGACTGGTACAAGTGCCGCCGGCTGCGGGACGGGCGGGCGCTCCTCGCCATCGGGGACGCCGTCGGCCACGGGCTGGACGCCGTGGCCCGGATGGCGCAGCAGCGCCACGCACTCGCCGGCCTCGCCCAGACGGGCGCTTCGGCGGGCGAGATGGCGACGTGGCTGAACGAGCTGCTGTGCGGTGACGCGTCCGCGATGACCGCGACCATGATCACCGGGCATGTCGACCACGACCGTGTCCTGCACTGGGCGTGCGCGGGCCATCCGCCTCCGCTGCTGCGGCGGGGCAAGGAGGTGTCACCGCTGTCGTCCGGCCACCTCGGCCCGCTGCTCGGCCTGATGCCCGGGTACGCGTACGAGACCGCTCAGGTGCCGCTGCGCAGCGGTGACCTGCTGCTCCTCTACACCGACGGGGTGGTCGAACGCCGGGGGGAGGACATCACCGAGGGCATCGGCAACCTCAGCCGCAGCCTCGCGGAGAACGCCGGACTCTCACCCCGCGAGACCCTCGACCGGATCATCGCCGAGTACAAGCGCACCGCCCACGACGACGACGCCTGCCTGCTCGCCGTCCAGGTGGACTGACAGGCAGGCATCACTCCGCGCGGGCACGGGACCCGCCGGGTTGCGCCCCGTCGCCGAAGCGCCGTACGAAGCGCTTCTGCCAGGGCGTCTCCACGGCCCTCGGGTGGTAGTGCCGGCGGGTGTACGCCACGGCCTCGTCCGGCGACACCCCGTCCAGGACGGCCAGGCACGCCAGCGCCGTACCGGTGCGTCCCCGGCCGCCACCGCAGGCGATCTCCACGCGCTCGCCGGCCGCCCGCTCCAGGGCTTCGGCCAGTACGTCCCGGGCCTGGCGGCGGTCGCTCGGCAGCCGGAAGTCCGGCCAGCGCAGCCACCGGGCCTCCCACGCCACGGGCGGCGGCTCCTTGCCCAACAGGTGGACGGCGAAGGACGGCGCCGGCCCCGCGGGCAGCGGACGGCGCAGGCCCCGGCCGCGTACGAGCAGGCCGGACGGCAGCCTCATCACTCCGGCGTCGGACGGACCCCACGTCTCACTCACGCGCCCACTCTAGGCCGGTGGTCCGGGCTCCGGGAAGGAAGCGGCATTCCGGGGCTCGTCCGGGCGGCCCGCGCGCAGCCGTGTGAACATCCGCGTCCGTCCGGGTGGTGCCGCGGAGCTGATGGGGTGTCAGGGGGCACCTCTCCAGCGGCGCGCACGAGCGCGTCGGATCCTTTTCCTAGGAGAGCAATATGCGTATCCGCACCGCGATCGCCGCCACCGCCCTGGCCGCATCCGCCGTCCTCGCCGGCGCCGGCTCCGCCAGTGCCGACGCCTACGCCGAGGGCAAGGTGAAGCGCTCGCCCGGTTTCCTCTCGGGCAACCTCGTCCAGATCCCGATCCACGCCCCGATCAACGTCTGCGGCAACACCGTCAACGTCATCGGTCTGCTCAACCCGGCCCTCGGCAACCGCTGCTTCAACAAGTAGTCACCGTCGCCGCGCCGCGGGCCGCGGGGGAGTCACGCTCCCCGCGGCCCGCGCGCCCGGCCGTACCGTCTCAGGCGGCCGACATCTTCGGCATCTCGCCACTCGTGGTCGTCAGGTCGATCACGGCGAACGCCGCGCCCTGCGGACCGCAAGCGCCGCGAACCGGCCGAACGGGCTGTCCATGGGCCCGAAGTGCAGCGTGCCGCCGCGCTCCGTCGCCTTCGCCACCGCCGCGTCGCAGTCCTCGACGGTGAAGTACACCTGGATGTACGGGGGGATCTCCGGCGGGAAGTCGTCCGTCATCGTCATCCGCCCCAGGGCGGCGTCGTCACCGACGTTGAAGACCTTGAAGTCGATCGCGTCGTCCTCCATCCGCTGCGCGGTGTAAGGGAAGACGGCGGGGAAGAAGGCGTCCGACTTCTCCGGCGCGCGCGTGAAGACCTCGGCCCAGGCGTACGCTCCGGGCTCACCGCGCTTCTCGAAGCCCTCGTGCCGGCCCGCCTGCCAGACGCCGAACGTGGCGCCACTGGGGTCCTTGGCCAGCAGCATCGAGCCGAAGTCGCCGACCTGCATCGGCTCCATCAGCACCTCGCCGCCGTTGTCGGTGATCTTCCGTGCGGTGGCGGCGACGTCCGGCGACGCGAGGTACAGGCACCAGGACGACGGGGCGTCCTGGCCGGGCATCGGCGGGACGACGGCGGCCACCGCCTTGCCGTCGGAGTACGCCTGGGTGTAGTCGCCGTACTCGGTCGAACTCTCGGCAAAGGTCCAGCCCAGCACGTCGCCGTAGAAGCTCTTGGCACCCTCCACATCGGTGAACATCGCGTCGGCCCAGCACGGAACGCCCTCTGGTTGTGCGGCCATCGTTTCGCTCTCTCCTGCTCGGTGATTGGTCCGTATTCATCACGGTATCCAGTCATTTGCCCGTGTGCAGGGCTCGCGTCCGTGCCCGTCGCCGCGCCGGACCGATCCGCGTGCGGGTCCCCGCGAGGCCGAAGGGGTGACAGTACGCAACCAGGTGAGTGACGCCACGCCCGTGGCGATCACCCGCGGCGCCTTCCGTGCGTTGAGGTGGGCTCGCGCATTCGCCCGCGGCCCCCGAGCCGGGCGACTCCTCTCTCATCCACTGGAGGTTCCATGCTCCGTTTCCGTGCCCGACAGCTGTCCGCCGCCGTGACCACCGCCGCCATGGCGATGACCGTCACGGGCGCCTTCGCCCTCACGGCCCAGGCGGCCCCGGCGCCGAAGGCCGAGTCCAAGACGAAGGTGCTCAACTGGCTGGCGCACAAGCACTCGGACAGCATGCCGCGCAAGCTGCGCAAGGGCGGCGACTGGACGTCGTACGCGTACCTGTACGACATCAAGAAGGGCAAGGTCGGCAAGAAGATCGGTGACGCCACCGCCCACTGCAGCGCCGTCGAGGTGACGCCCCACAGCGTCATCGCCCAGTGCCAGAGCGTGCTGCGCACCGACCACGGCAGCATCACCGTCAGCGGCACGGTGGACCACCGCGGCAACGGCCCGTACGGCGGCGACGCGGCGATCACCGGCGGCACCGGCAAGTACGAGGACGCCGAGGGCCAGGTCGAGGCCGTCTTCCACGGCGACTACGCCAAGCTGCGCATCACTCTCGACGACTGACGGGGTGTACGCCGGCCGCCCGCCCCGCCACCGGGGCGGGCGGTCGGGTGATTGACGGCCGATGGTGCCTGTGTGGGGGGAGAGGGGGAACAAGCCTAGGGTGCCTGAAGTTACCGACCCGCTGCTGAATCTCGTCAAGCGGCACAAAGAGCCCGTGGTCGTACAGACCGTCAGGTCCACCGTCGCCGCGGTGATCTCCTACGTCGTCGCCCTGGCGCTGAGCAGCGAACCGGCGCCGCTGACCGCCCCGCTGACCGCGCTGCTCGTCGTCCAGGTCACCCTGTACGCCACGCTCACGACCAGCATGCGGCGCATGAACTCGGTGGTGGCCGGGGTGGTCATCGCCATCGGCTTCAGCTCCTTGGTGGGCCTGAGCTGGTGGAGCCTCGGGCTCATCATTCTCGCCTCGCTGACCCTCGGCCGGTTCGTGAAGGCCGGCGAGTTCGTGCCCGAGGTGGCGATCAGCGCCATGCTGGTGCTCGGGGTGACGCGGGTGGCCGCGACGGCCTGGGACCGGGTGCTGGAGACGCTGATCGGCGCGGTCGTCGGACTTCTCTTCAACGTCCTGTTCGCCCCGCCGGTGTGGGTGCAGCCCGCCAGCGCCGCCATCGAAGGCCTCGCCGGCCGCATGCGCGACCTGTTCGTCCGGCTCGGGGACCAGGTGCTCGGCCACACCACCGTGGCGGAGGCGGCCGAGGTGCTGCACGACGCGCGGCGCCTGGACCACGACATCGTCGAGGTCGACGCCTCCCTGCGGCAGGCGGAGGACAGCCTGCGCCTGAACCCCCGGGTCAAGGAGGGCCTGCTCTTCCGGGTCGTCCTGCGGACCGGCCTGGACACCCTGGAGATCTCCGCCGTGGTGCTCCGTACGGCGTGCCGCACCCTGACCGACCTCGCCAAGGCGCGTACCGACGAGCCGCTCTTCCCGCAGCAGATCGCGACCGGCCTCTCGGAGCTGTTCGTCCACATGGCCCGGGCGGTCGAGAGCTTCGCCGTACTCATCACCACGCAGGTCAGCGTCAACGCCGAGGAGGCCGAGGAGCGGCTCGTCAGGGAGCTCGCCGCGAGCCGCGCCAGTCGCGAGATCGTGGCGCACCTGCTGCTCGACGGCGTGCAGGAGCACCCGCGCCAGTGGCAGCTGCACGGCGCGCTGCTGGCCGAGATCGACCGGATCCTGGACGAGCTGGACGTGGAGAAGCGGTCCATGCGGCTGGTGGAGGAACTGGACCGGCAGTCGCGCGAACAACGGGAGAAGTACCCCGTGGTGGACAAGCTCCGCGGCAGGCTGCGCCTCGGCCGCTCCCGTGAGGTGCCCGAGGAAACCCTCGACTAGGGACGCGACGACCGGGTACACGGTGCTCGTGCCAAGATCCGCGCGGCAGACACGCTGCCGCGCGTCACCCAAGAGGAGGCGCAGATGAGCACGGTGAAGGAGACGGTAGAGGTCGAGGTCCCCGTTCGCACCGCCTACAACCAGTGGACGCAGTTCGAGGAGTTCCCGAACTTCATGGAGGGGGTTGAGGAAGTCAGGCAGATCGACGACCGCCACAACCACTGGACCACGAAGATCGGCGGTGTCACACGCGAGTTCGACACCGAGATCGTCGACCAGCTCCCGGACGAGCGGATCACCTGGCGTACCACGGGCGGCGACACGCACCAGAAGGGCATGGTCCGGTTCCAGCGGCTGGACGACACGCACACGCGCGTGGAGCTCGTGATGGACGTCGAGGCGAGCGGCGCGGCGGAGAAGGCCGCGGACATGACCGGCATGATCGACCGGCGCGTGAAGGGTGACATGCGGCGGTTCAAGGAGTTCATCGAGCACCGCGACGGCGAATCCGGATCCTGGCGCGGCCGCATCACGCCCGGCTGACCCCCGCAGGATCCCGGGCAGGCGGCACATCGACGGCTCTGACGCTCCGCGGCGTCAGGGCCGTCGCCGCTGCCCGGGCAGGGTGGCGACACGGGATTGAGCGAGGGCTTGTCAAGTTTGCTGCGGCGAGCTATATAGATGTTGTCGCCATGTGCATCCCGTATCCGGGAAAGGAGTGACCGATGATGCTCATGCGTACCGACCCCTTCCGTGAACTCGACCGCCTCACCCAGCAGCTGACGGGTACCAACGCGAGGCCCGCCGCCATGCCGATGGACGCCTTCCGGCAGGGCGACACGTTCGTCGTCGAACTGGACCTCCCCGGCGTGGACCCCGAGTCGATCGACCTGGACGTCGAGCGCAACGTGCTGACCGTACGGGCCGAGCGCCGCTCCCGCGCGGGACAGGGCGCGGAGGTCCTGATCGCGGAACGGCCGACCGGTTCCTTCAGCCGCCAGATGTTCCTGGGCGAGACGCTGGACACCGAGCGCATCGACGCGTCGTACGACGCCGGAGTGCTGCGCCTGACCATTCCCGTCGCGGAACAGGCCAAGCCGCGCAAGATCTCGATCTCCGGGGGCAGCGGCCCCAAGGAGATCAACGGCTGACCCCGGCGGGGCGGGACCGGTGCCGCCGGTCCCGCCCCACCCTCCCGCGCCCCGCCGCGAGCGGGCGCGAGCCCCACAGCACCCGTACGTACGAGAGAGGCCGGCGGCATGGTCATGAAATGGGACGCGTTCCTGTCCGCCGTGCAGGAACGGGGTCAGTACCCCTCGCGGCAGGAGGCCGAGCGGGCGACCAGGGTGGTGATCGCCCTCCTGGGCGCGCACGTCGTCGGCTCCGAGCGGTCCGAACTGGCCGCGCGGCTGCCGGAAGGCTGCGCGCTGCTGCTGCTCAACCCGTTGCCCGCCGCCGAACCGCTCGGGCCCGAGCGGTTCGTACGGGCGACGGCGGCGTGGATCGACGGCGCCACGGAGGAGACGGCGAAGTGGGACGTCAGCGCCGTTCTCAGCGTCGTCGCCGACGCGGCCGACGACGACCTGATGCGCCGCGTCCTGCTCCAGCTGCCTCCCGGCTACGACCTCCTCTTCGGCCGCCCCCAGTCGTCGTGAGCCGTGGGGCGTTCGGCGGAGTCGACGCGGCGGCCGGGCGGGCCCGCGCATAAGGTGCTGCCTTCCTGAAGTGGGGGCATGCTGATGTGGGACACCTCGCAAAACAGCAGAAAGCGCACATAAGCACCACATGAGTAACAACCGGATCCCTCCGGTCATCACGAAAACAGCAGAGAGGCAGGTAGCCACAGTGATGCGGTGGAACGAACTCGTACAGCAGGTCCGCGCCTCAGGGCAGTACGCCACCGACGCCGAGGCGGAGCGCGTCCTGCGCACCGTACTGACTGTGCTGGGCACGCATACCAGTGGTGAAGAGCGCCGCGAACTGGTGCGCCTGCTGCCCGTGGAAGCGGCCGTCATCCTCGCCCGCCAGGCCCCGGCGGCCCGGTCCCTGACCGCACCGGAGTTCGTCGAAACCGTCGCCGCGCGACTCGGGGGGCTTACGCACCCGGCCGCGCGATGGGGAGTGAGCTCCGTGCTCGGCGTCGTGGCCGACTGCGTGGGCGACGACCTCACCCGCCGCATCACCGCGTTGCTGCCCAGGGGTTACGCCCTGCTCTTCGGCCGCGCCGAACTGGCCCCCGCGGCCGCCTGAGCCCGCGGCGGAAGCCGCCTGCCGACCGGGGGAACGCTCGCCGAGCGTTCCCCCTTCCGCTTGCTTCCCGCGTCCCGCTGCCGGTTGTGTGCATACGGCCGTACGCTTGCTGTATGGCGGAGAAGGAACGCGTGACCATCACGATCCCGGCGGAGAGCGCGGCCGCGCTGCGGCGGCTCGCCAAGGAGAAGCGCATCGAGTCCGTGTCGGCGTACGTGACCGAGGCGGTCGAGGAGCGCCTGGGCCGCGAGGAACGCGCCCAGCGCATCATCGAGGGCTGGGCCGCCGAGGTCGAACGGGCCGGCGTCGAGGAATGGGCCGAGGCCGTGGAGTGGGCGCGCGCCTCCGACCGGCGGGGAGACGACGCGGGGGGCGCTGCCGCGTGATCGGCGGATACATCCTCGACGCAGGCGCGATAAGGCAGCTCGTCCTCGGCAGGCCCTTCATGGTGGCCCGGCTGGTCGTCTCGGTCGAGCAGATCCAGGTCCTGTACGTCCCCACCACGGCCCTGGCCGCGGGCCTGACCGGTTACGACGTCTCACCCCGGCGGCGGGAGCAGGTCGACCTCGCGCTGGCCGCTCCGGTCTTCGAGTTCCACCGTCTCGACCGCCCGGCGGCGCTCGCCGTCGCCGAACTCGCCACCATGGCCCAGGTCGACCTGGCCACCGCCCACGCCGGCCACCTCGCCCTGCGACGGCCGGGCTGGCCGGTCATCACCGACCGCCCGGCCGAGCTGCACAAGATGCACCCGGGCATCGAAACGGTCGAGCTGCCGTAACCGGCCGGCCGGCTCCGCCGTCACTCCGCTTCGCGCGCCGCCTCCTCGGCCCGGCGACGGGCCGAGCGCGCCTCGGCGGCGGCCTCCCTGGCGCGGCTCCGCGCCTCGGCTACCTCGTCGCGGGCCGCCCGCTGCCGCTCCTTGGCGGCCTTCAACCGCTCGGCCAGGGTGGACGCCTCGTCCTCGGCCTCCCGCAGTCGGCTCTCCGCCCGCGTACGTTCCTCCTCGCGGGTCAGTGCCCGCTCCTGCGCGGCGGTCGCCTCGCTCTCGGCCTTCCCGGCCCGCGCACGCCGCTGTGCCCGCGCCCTCTGCTCGCGCTCGTCCCGCTGCCTCTGGCTCTTCGTCGTCCCGCTGTCGGTCGCGGCGGGGCGGGAAGCCGTGCGCGCCGCGGCGTCCGGGGTGGTGGCAGCGGTGAATCCGACCGGCGGGCTGAGCGGTTTGGCAAGGCACCCGGCAGCCCATTCCCGCGCCGCCCGCGGGTCGGCGAGGACGGCGTGCAGGGTGCTCTCCACCTCGTGCCGCACGTCCTCGCTGACCGGATGCCCGGCCTCGGCGGCCAGTTGCCCCGCCTGCCGGGCCAGCGCGCCGACGAGGTCGTGCTGGCGCCGGCCCAGCTCCCGCAACTGATCCCCGTCGAGCTCCCGGTGGGCCCGGCGCATGCCTTCGCCGAGGCTCAGCAGCGGCTGCACCTGCTCGGGCAGGCGGCGTACGAGCAGATTGCTCGCCCAGGCGGACAGCGTCGGACGGCGCAGCGCCTGGATCCGGCCCGCCAGCTCGCGGTCGCCCGCCGTGCGGGCCGCCGCCACGCGCTCGTTCCTGGCCGGCGTGAAGTCGGCCGGGGGCAGCCCGTACAGCTCGTCGGTGACGCTCTCCAGGTCCACGGTCCTCCCTCTCACCCGCTCCCATCATCTGCCCGCCGGGGCGGGAAGCGGCGATGCGGCGGTCGCGATCGGCCTAGCGCACGCCGGTATACGGGTGACTTCCCGAGTAGCGGAACGCCGGTGGGGAAAGCGGATGGCACGATCGGCCGCGGGGCCGCTGAACGCCCCACCGGCGTGTACGGGTACCGACGAAAAGAGGGCTGGCCGTGGCGGGAGAGGATCTGGGGCGTCTGTTCCAGGGGCTGCTGGGCAGTGGCGACGCGAGAGCCGGCCTGCTCGGCTCGCTGCTGGACGAGCTGGGCGGCAGTACGGCGGGAACCGGCAACCCGCTCGACGGGCTGCTGGCGGCGCTCGGCGAAGGCGGTCTGGGCCACCAGGCGCACTCCTGGGTGGCGGCGGGCCCCAACGAGCCCGTCGACGGCACGCAGCTCGTGGGCGCGCTGCCGCCGGACACCCTCGACGAGGTCGGCCGGCGAGCGGGGCTGACCGCGGCCGAGGCGGCCGACCAGCTGGCGCAGGTCCTGCCGGAGGCGGTGGACCGGCTGACGCCCGGGGGGCAGCTGCCGCACGACACGTCGCTGGAAGACCTGATCAAGTCGCACACCCCGTGACGCCCTGACCTCCTGACGCCGCTCCCTGGTGGTCGCACCGGGCCGGGTGTACGTCGACGGCCGGGCGGGGCGACTACGCGGGGCCGGGTTCGCCCTCGTCGTTGTCGTCCCGCTCTCCCTCCGCCTGGGACGGCGTGGTCTGCCGTACGTCCTCGTGCGTCTCGCCCTCGCGCTCGCCCTCTGCCTGGGAAGGTGACTGCTCGGTCATCGCTGGGTCCTCACTGCCGGGAGCCGTTGGTGTGGCCGGTGGCCGCCGAAGGGCGCGGCCCCGCACACACCAATCTTCGGCGTACGGCACCTTTCCTGCGATCCGGCGGCCCCGCCCGGCGGGCGCGGGGTCCTCCACCAGGTCGGCGTCACGCGGTGTGCGGCTTGCGCAGTTCGTCGTTGAGACGCAGGGCTTCTTCGAGCTGGTCTTCCAGGATGACGATGCGGCAGGCGGCCTCGATCGGCGTACCGGCGTCGACGAGCTCGCGTGCGCGGGCCGCGATGCGCAACTGGTAGCGGGAGTACCGCCGGTGGCCGCCGGCGGACCGCAGAGGGGTGATGAGCCGGGCCTCGCCGATGGCGCGCAGGAAACCGGGCGTCGTGCCGATCATCTCGGCGGCGCGGCCCATCGTGTAGGCGGGGTAGTCGTCGTCGTCGAGCCGGTCGGTGGTGGGTGTTCTCGGGGGGAGCGGGTGGGCTTCTTGCGTCATTTGCACCTCTTCTGGGACGCGTCGAGGGGCCCCGGCGCCGTACGGCACCGGGGCCCCGAGGGGTTCTCGCACCCTCCGCCGGCTCCGAGCAGGGCAGGTTTCCGGGCGCGTCGCGCTGATCTGGTGGGCTGTCTCGTAAACCTTAGCGACGCGGGGCGTGGATGTCTATCGCCGCCGCGACAGATATTCAGGCGTGCCGCACAACGGATCAGCCGCCGCTCCCGCTGCCGACGCGCAGCCGCACCTGCTGCTCCAGCCGTTCGAGGCTGTCGTCGAGGGCGTCGTGCACGGCCTTCTCGCCGGGGTCGTGCTCCTCGTCGAAGAAGGACAGGTGCACCGTCACCTCGGTGGCCCCACTGCCGATGCCGGCCACCTGGAGCCACCCGGCGTAGCCGCCCTGCTCCCTCGTTCCCCACTCCAGCCGCATCTGCTCCTTCCGGGCGCGCAGCAGGGCCGAGGTGTCCTGGTCGGTGCGGTCCTCGTGGACGGTGACGGCGGGCAGTTCCCCGGCCCGCACGTGCAGCGCCCGCGGCAGCCACTCGTCCAGCCGGTCCACGTCGGCCGCCTGGTCGAAGACCTGCTCGGGCAGTGCGGGCATCGTGCGTGAACGCTCGTATTCGGTCATCACCACACCATTCCTCGGCTCGGAACCGTCCGACGAACGCTTGCCCGGCCGGCCCCGCCTGAAGCCGTGTGCCCGGACAACCACCCGTTCGCCGGAGACCGCGCATCCGGATGGCGAGACGCTCCGGCGGCTCCCGCCGCACCCCTTGACGCGCCTCGCGGGCCCTCACATACTGGCGGCCAAATCGATTTGGCCGAGTCGATGTGGCCCCCGTCCCGGGCCGGATCACGGTCGAAACCGGAGCGAGCCGAACGGAGCTCGAACGTGCCCAGTCCCCGCCCCGCGTCCCTTCACCCCC
>NZ_VBVX01000207.1 GCF_005981925.1 Streptomyces albidochromogenes | reverse complement strand
GCCTGGACGCTCGGGGGGCGGGGACGGGCGCCGGCCGTGGTCGGGCTCGTGGGGTGCGTGGGCCTGGCGTTCGCGCTGCCGGTGGCTTCCGTGGCGGCGGGCGCCGGCGTGCTGGCCCTCGGGGCGGCGGCGTACGGGTGGCGCAGGCGGGCGGGGAGCCGGTGAGGACCCGCGGCGCCCCGGGGGCACCGCGGGGTCGTTGGGTCAGCGGCTCGCGAAGGGGGCGTCCGTCGGGACGATTTCGCGGCCCAGGGGCAGCAGCGAGACGGGGATCAGCTTGAAGTTCGCGATGCCGAACGGGATCCCGATGATGGTGACGCACATGGCGATGCCCGTGACGATGTGGCTCAGCGCCAGCCACCAGCCCGCGAGGACCAGCCACAGCACGTTGCCGACGACGGAGGGCGATCCGGCGTCACGGCGCTCCGTCGTGGTGTAGCCGAAGGGCCAGAGGGCGTACAGGCCGATGCGGAAGGACGCCAGGCCGAACGGGATGCCGATGACGGTGACGCACAGGATGACGCCGGCCAGGAGGTAACCGAGGAAGAGCCAGAAGCCGCTCAGTACCAGCCATATGACGTTCAGGATTGTCTTCATGGGCGGTGACCTGCCATCTGCTCGAGTCGGGCGATGCGTTCCGCCATGGGCGGGTGGGTGGAGAACAGCTTCGCGGCCCCCTGCCCGGGGCGGAACGGGTTCGCGATCATCATGTGGCTCGCGGTCTCGATGCGCGGCTCGGCCGGCAGGGGCAGCTGCTTCGTGCCGGCGTCGAGTTTGCGCAGGGCGCTGGCCAGGGCCAGCGGGTCGCCGGTGAGCTGGGCGCCGGAGGCGTCCGCCTGGTACTCGCGGGAACGGCTCACGGCCAGCTGGATGACGGAGGCGGCGAGGGGGCCGAGGATCATGATCAGCAGCATGCCGAGGAGTCCGGGGCCGTCGTCGTCGTCGGAGCGGCCGACGGGGATCAGCCAGGCGAAGTTCACCAGAAACATGATCACTGAGGCCAGGGCGCCGGCGACCGAGCTGATCAGGATGTCCCGGTTGTAGACGTGGCTGAGCTCGTGGCCGATGACGCCGCGCAGTTCCCGCTCGTCGAGGAGCTGGAGGATGCCCTCGGTGCAGCAGACGGCGGCGTTGCGCGGGTTGCGGCCGGTCGCGAAGGCGTTGGGCGCCTGGGTCGGCGAGATGTAGAGCCGGGGCATCGGCTGGCGGGCCTGGGTGGAGAGTTCTCGGACCATCCGGTACAGCTGTGGCGCCTCGAACTCGCTCACGGGGCGGGCGCGCATGGCGCGCAGGGCCAGCTTGTCGCTGTTCCAGTACGCGTAGGCGTTGGTGCCGAGTGCGACGAGAACCGCGACGATCAGGCCCGTCCGGCCGAAGAAGCTGCCGATGACGATGATGAGTGCTGACAGTCCCCCGAGGAGTACGGCGGTCCTCAGCCCGTTGTGCCGGCGGTGCACGGTGCGCCCTCCAAATGGTGCGGCGGGGGAACCCCTTGCTGTGGGGGTGCTTCCCCATCCAGTGGACCCTCCCTTCCTGGTCAACGCCAAGCGAGGGGGGCTAGTTCCCTTGTGCCACCGGGGCCGTCCGTTGGGCCGTACGTGCTTACTGGAAGAGGCTGCCCGTCGCGAAGCGCAGGACCAGCTGCGGTACGCCGGACAGGGCGATGCCCACGACGGCGGTCAGGACGATGGCGACGGTCACCGGCACGGGGACCGCGTGCTTCGGCTGCTCGCCCTCGGGGGCGCGGAAGAGGACCGCCGTCCACTGGAGGTAGTAGTAGAGGGCGATCACGACGTTCACCGCCATGACGACCGCCAGCCAGCCGAGTCCCGCGTCGACCGCCGCGGAGAAGACGGTGACCTTGGCGAAGAGGCCGATGATGCCGGGCGGCAGACCGGCGAGGCACAGCAGGAAGAAGCCGAGCGCGAGGGCGGCGAGGGGGCGGGTCGCGTAGAGGCCGCGGTAGTCGGCGATCCGGTTGAGCGGGTGCGTACGGGCGACGAGCGCCGCGACCGCGAAGGCGCCGAGGTTCACGACGGCGTACATCAGGGCGTACGCGACGGTGGAGCCGATCTGGTCGTCGCTGGAGTACGCCGCCGCCGCGATCGGGACCAGGATGTAGCCGGCCTGGCCGACGGAGGACCAGGCGAGCAGGCGGACGGCGCTGTACGCGCGCGTGGCCGACTGGCGCAGGGCGGCCACGTTGCCCACCGTCATGGTGAGCGCCGCGAGCACGGCGAGGGCCGGGCCCCAGACGTCGGCGTACGACGGGAAGGCGACGACGGTGACCAGGATGAGGCCCGTGAAGCCGACCGCCTTGCCGATCACGGAGAGGTAGGCGGCGACCGGGAGGGGGGCGCCCACGTAGGTGTCCGGGACCCAGAAGTGGAAGGGCACCGCCGCCGTCTTGAAGGCGAAGCCGACGAGGGTCAGGGCGACGCCCGCCTTGGCGAGGGTGTCGAGCTGCGCGGGTACGTCGTCCAGGCGCACCGCGATCTCGGTGAGGTGCAGGGTGCCGGTCGTCGCGTACACGAAGCTGACGCCGAGCAGCATCACGGCGGTGGCCGTCACGGAGGAGAGGAAGAACTTCAGGGCCGCCTCGGAGGAGAGGCGGTCGAAGCGCTTCATCCCGACCAGGGCGAAGGCCGGCAGCGACGCCACTTCGAGGGCGACGACGAGGGTGGCGAGGTCGCGGGACGCGGGCAGCAGGGCCGCTCCGGCCGCGGAGGACATCAGGAGGAACCAGAACTCGCCCGCGGGGAGCTTGTCGCGCGCCGTCTCGGTGACCGACAGGAGAGCGGTGAGCAGCGCGCCGCCGAGGACCAGGAGCTGGATGACCACGGTGAACTGGTCGGCCGTGTAGCTGCAGACGTCGGTGTCGGAGGTCAGGCAGAAGGTCGAGCGGTCGCCCTGGCGCAGAGGCAGGAGGGAGACGAGCGCGACGGCCAGGCCGGCGATGGAGAGCCGGCCCAGGAGCGCCTTCTTGCCCTCGGGTACGAAGAGGTCCGCGACCAGGACGATCAGGCCCACGACCGCGGTGATCGTCGGCGGGGCGATCGCCGTCCAGTCGACGGACTGGACGAGGCTGGCGCTTTCGGCGGCCACGGTCACGACTTGCCTCCTGCGAGGAGCTTCTGCACGGCCGGGTCGGTGAGGCCGAGGAGGACCGCGGGCCAGAGTCCGGCGAGGACGGTGAGGGCGACGAGCGGGGTCCAGGCGGCGAACTCGTAGCCCTGGACGTCGGCGATCGCCGCCTGCTCGGGTGCCTGCCGCTGCGGGGCGCCCATGCAGACCCGGCGTACGACGACGAGCAGGTACGCGGCGGTGAGCAGGGTGCCCACGCCGGCGATCGCCATGAAGGTGAGGAACGCCGGGCGGCTGAGGCCCTCGGCGGGGTCGAAGGCGCCGAACATCGTGAGCATCTCGCCCCAGAAGCCGGCCAGGCCCGGGAGGCCGAGGGAGGCGACCGCGCCGAAGGCGAGGAGGCCGCCGAGGCGGGGGGCGCGGCCGTAGAGGGCCGCTCCGGTGGCGCCGGCGAGGGTGTCGAGGTCGGCCGTGCCGAAGCGGTCCTTCAGCGCGCCGACCAGGAAGAAGAGGAGGCCGGTGATCAGGCCGTGGGCGATGTTGGCGAAGAGCGCCCCGTTGACTCCGGTGGGGGTCATGGAGGCGATGCCGAGCAGCACGAAGCCCATGTGGCCGACGGAGGAGTACGCGATCAGTCGCTTCAGGTCGCCCTTGGCGCCCTTGCGGGCCAGGGCGAGGCAGGCGAGGGAGCCGTAGATGATGCCGACGACCGCGAAGGCGGCCAGGTACGGGGCGAGGGTGCGCATGCCGTCGGGGGCGACGGGCAGGGCGATGCGGACGAATCCGTACGTGCCCATCTTCAGCAGGACACCGGCGAGGAGGACCGAGCCGACGGTGGGGGCCGCCGTGTGGGCGTCGGGGAGCCAGCTGTGCAGGGGCCACATCGGGGTCTTGACGGCGAGCCCGAGACCGATCGCCAGAACGGCGGTGACCTGCACCGATGTGGTCAGCCCGCGGCCGTTGTCAGTGGCGAGTGCCACCATGTCGAACGTGCCCGCCTTCAGCCCCACGAGGAGGAGACCGAGCAGCATGACGACGGAGCCGAGCAGGGTGTAGAGGATGAACTTCCAGGCGGCGGCACGGCGTTCGGCGCCGCCCCAGCGGGCGATGAGGAAGTACATCGGGATGAGGACCATCTCGAACGCCAGGAAGAACAGCAGGAGGTCGAGGACGGCGAAGGTCGCGAGGGTGCCGGACTCCAGGACGAGGAGGAGCGCGACGAATGCCTTCGGGGAGGGGCCCGCGGGCATCTTGAAGTAGCTGTAGAGCGCGCAGAGGAAGGTCAGCAGCGCGGTCAGCACGAGGAGGGGGAGCGAGATGCCGTCGATGCCGAGGTGGATCCTGACGTCGAGCGCCGGGATCCAGCTGATGTCGGTCGTGGCCTGCATCTTCGACGGGTGGTCGTGGTCGAAGCCGAGCGTCAGCGCGACGGCGGCGACGAGGATCGCGCCGGTCACGGTCACGCCGTGGCGGAGCACGGCCTGGTCGGGGTTCCTGCCCTTCAGTCCGGGCGGGGCCGGGAGAAGGGCCGCGGCCGCGCCCAGGAGCGGGGCGACGACGACGAACGCCAGGAGGAACTGCATCACGGACGGGCTGATATCGATCACGGCTCACGCTCCGACGGCGGCGACGATGACGGCGGCGATCGCCAGGACGACGGAACCGGCGAGCAGTGCGCTGAGGTAGGTCTGCACGTTGCCGGTCTGGGCTCGGCGGACGCCCGCGCCGAGGAGGCGCGGGACGGCGCCCGCACCGCGTACGTACGTCTCGACGACCTCGCGGTCCAGGAAGCGGACCAGTTCGGCGCCCGCGAGGACGGGCCGTACGAAGAGGGCGTGGTAGACGGCGTCGAGGTGGAATCCGACGGCGGCGTGCCGGTGCAGGGGGCCCAGCAGGAGCCGGCCGGGGTCGGCCGGGTCGGGGGCCGCCGCGATGTCGCCGTAGGCGGGGGTGTGGCTGGCGATGGCTTCCGCCTCGGAGACGGCCGGGCTGTCCTCGGGGTGGGCGGCCACGGCGCCGATCGGGGGACGGGCGGCCATGGCCGTGGTGTGGCGCCAGGCGCCGTAGGTGACCAGTCCGCCGACGAGGGCAACCCCGGTGCCCAGGACCGCCGTGGTGACGGTCGGGGTGAGGGCGTGGCCGTCGAACCAGTCGTCGAGGTAGGTGACGGCGAGGCCGAAGGCGAGCGAGGGGACGGCCAGGACCCACAGGACGCCGTTCATGACCAGCGGCTGCTTGCCGTGATCGGGGGCGGCGGGGCCACGGCCGCGGAAGGCCAGCAGCCACAGGCGGGTGGCGTACGCCGCCGTGAGGAGGGCGGTGAACAGTCCCGCGACGAGCACGGTCCAGCCCGCCCCGGAGGGGACGCCGGTGGTGTCGCCGAGCGAGGCGTGCTCGGCGGCGACGAGGACGGCTTCCTTGGAGAAGAAGCCGGCGAACGGTGGGATCGCGGCCAGGGCGAACAGGGCGATCGTCATCGTCCAGTAGGCGTCGGGGATGCGCTTGGGCAGGCCGCTCATGCGGGACATGGCGGCCAGCGAGTTGGTGCCGACGGCGTGGATGATCACCCCGGCGCCGAGGAAGAGGAGCGCCTTGAAGGCGCCGTGGGAGATGAGGTGGAAGACGGCGGCGCCCCGGTCGCCGACGGCCAGGGCGCCGGTCATGTAGCCGAGCTGCCCGATCGTCGAGTACGCGAGGACGCGCTTGATGTCGTCCTGGGCGAGGGCGGCGAGGGCGGAGCCGACCATCGTGACCGCGGCCATCACGGCGAGGACCGTCAGGGCGGCGGCGGAGGAGGCGAAGACGGGAAGGAGGCGGGCCACGAAGTACACACCGGCGGCGACCATCGTCGCGGCGTGGATCAGCGCGGAGACGGGCGTGGGGCCCGCCATCGCGTCGGGCAGCCAGGTGTGCAGCGGGAACTGCGCCGACTTGCCCGCCACACCGGCGAGGAGCAGCAGCGCGATGAGCGTCGGGTGGTCGAGCCCGCCGCTGCCCACGGCGCCGAGGATGCCGGTGATCCGGAACGTGCCGGCGTCCGCGGCGAGCGCGAACAGGCCGAACAGGAAGGGGACGTCTCCGAGCTTGGTGACCAGGAACGCCTTGAGGGAGGCGGCGCGGGCCTCGGGCGTCTCCCAGTAGTGGCCGACGAGGAAGTACGAGCAGATGCCCATGATCTCCCAGCCGACGAGCAGCACCATCAGGTCGCCGGAGTAGACGACGAGCAGCATCGCGGAGGTGAAGAGGGAGACGAGGGCGGCGTACGACGGGTAGCGCGGGTCGTCGCGCAGGTAGCCCGTCGAGTAGAGCTGCACGCAGGTCGCGACGACCCCGACCAGGACGGCGACGAGGGCCGCGAAGCCGTCGATGTGCAGGGCGAGGTCGATGGGGACCGAGCCGGTGGGCGTCAGCTGCGTCGAGGCGTCGATCGCCTTGCCGCCGCCCTGGCGTACGGCGACGGTCACGGCCAGCACGGCGGCGGCGAGGGCCGGCAGTACGGCGAGGGGCCGGACGAATCCGGGCGCGGTGCGGCCGAGCAGCAGCCCGGCCACGGCGCCGAGGAAGGGAAGGAGGGGAACGAGGACGGCGAGGGTCGTGGTCGTCACGCGGCGGCCTCAGCCTTCTGTGCGGCCTCGTGCGCGGCCTTGTCTGCCAGGGCGGAAGCCGCGTCGTCGGCCGCCCGGCCTTCGGCGGTGTCACGCAGCTTGTCGACGTCCGAGGTGCCGCGGTTGCGGTAGACCATCAGGACGATGGACAGGCCGATGCCGATCTCCGCCGCGGCGATGGCGATGGTGAAGAGGGTCAGTGCCTGGCCGGCGTGGAGGGTGTCGCGGAGCCAGACGTCGAAGGCGACCAGGTTGAGGTTGACGGCGTTGAGCATCAGCTCGACGGACATCAGGACCAGGATCGCGTTGCGGCGTGCGAGTACTCCGTACAGCCCGGTGCAGAAGAGGAGGGCGGCGAGCACGGCGGGATAGGCGAGGTGCATCAGCGCTGCTCCTTGTCGTTGTCGCTCTTGCGGGAGAGGACGATCGCGCCGACCAGGGCGGCGAGCAGCAGGACCGAGAGCGCCTCGAAGGGCAGCACCCAGTGCTGGAAGAGGAACTCGCCGGTCACCCTGGTCGAGCCCTGGGCCGGTCCGTCCAGGTCGATCCACTGGGTGCGGAACGCGTCCACGACCACCCAGACGAGTGCGGCGGCCGCGGCGACGGCCACCGTGAGGGCGGCCCACCGGTTGCCCGAGTCGGCGTCCGGGGAGCGGCCGATGGGGGCCTTGGTGAGCATCAGGCCGAAGAGGAGGAGGACGACGACGGAGCCGACGTAGATGAGGACCTGCACCCAGGCGATGAACTCGGCCGTGAGCAGGAGGTACTCGACGGCCAGGCCGCCGAGCGCGACGACCAGCCACAGGGCGGCGTGCACCAGCTGCTTGGTCGTGACGGTGACGACGGCCGCGCCGAGGGTGGCGATGCCGACGAGGAGGAAGGCGATCTCGACGCCGGTCGGGGAGAGGAATCCCTGCTCGGCGGCTGCGGCGAGGTGGCTCATTCGGCGGGCCCCTCGTCTTCCTGGCGGGCCGGCTGTTCCGGTGCCGCCGGCGTCTGCTCTGCTGCCTGTCGCTGGGCCGCCTGCTCCTGGGCTGCCTGCTCCTGGGCCGCGGCGAGCTTCTCGGCCGCCTTGCGGGCCGCCGCGACCTCCTTGGGCTCCTCGGCGCCAGGGTCCAGCGCGGGCGGCTCGGGCACGGTCCACATCCACTCGCGGAGCTTGTCCCGCTCGTGGGTGAGCTCGTGGATGTCGGTCTCGGCGTACTCGAACTCCGGCGACCAGAAGAGCGCGTCGAACGGGCACACCTCGATGCAGATGCCGCAGTACATGCACAGCGAGAAGTCGATCGCGAAGCGGTCGAGGACGTTGCGGCTGCGCTCGCGGCCGCCCTCGACGGCGGCCGGGACCGTCTCCTTGTGCGAGTCGATGTAGATGCACCAGTCGGGGCACTCGCGTGCGCAGAGCATGCAGACCGTGCAGTTCTCCTCGAACAGGCCGATCACACCGCGCGTGCGGGGCGGGAGTTCGGGCTGGGCGTCCGGGTACTGCGCGGTGACGGTCTTCTTCGTCATCGTGCGGAGCGTGACGGCCAGGCCCTTGGCGAGGCCGGAGCCGGGGATCGGGGGCATTACTGGATCGCCACCTTCACGATTCCGGTCAGCGCGATCTGCGCGAGAGCGAGTGGGATGAGTACGGTCCAGGCGAGCTTCTGGAGCTGGTCCTCGCGCAGCCGCGGATAGGTCACGCGCAGCCAGATGACGCCGAACGCGAGGATCGCCGTCTTCAGGAGCGTCCAGACCCAGCCGAGGCCGTCCGCGCCCCACGGGCCGTGCCAGCCACCGAGGAACAGGACGGTGGTCAGACCGCACAGGACGACGATTCCGGCGTACTCCGCGAGCAGGAACAGCGCGAAGCGCAGGCCCGTGTACTCGGTGTACGCCCCGAAGATGATCTCCGAGTCGGCCACCGGCATGTCGAACGGCGGTCGCTGGAGCTCCGCGAGGCCGGCGACGAAGAACACGATCGCGCCGACGATCTGCCACGGCAGCCACCACCACTCGAAGGCGTTCAGGATGCCGGGCAGCGAGACGGTGCCGGCCGCCATCGCCACGGAGGCGGCGGTGAGCAGCATCGGCAGTTCGTACGCGAGGAGCTGGGCCGCGGTGCGCAGGCCGCCGAGGAGGGAGAACTTGTTGGCCGAGGCCCAGCCCGCCATCAGCGAACCGAGCACGCCCACGCCCATGACGGCGAGCACGAAGAAGATGCCGGCGTCGATGACCTGGCCGACCGCGCTCTCGCTGGGGCCGATCGGGATCGCGACGAGCACGAGGAGGTACGGGAGGAGCGCGACGGCGGGCGCGAGCTGGAAGATCCGGCGGTCGGCGTCGGCCGGGACGATGTCTTCCTTCTGCGCGAACTTCACGCCGTCCGCGACGAGCTGCGCCCAGCCGTGGAAGCCGCCCGCGTACATGGGGCCGAGGCGGCCCTGCATGTGGGCCATCACCTTGTGCTCGGTCTGGCCCACGACGAGCGGCAGGACCATGAACACGGCGAAGACGACGACCAGGCGCAGGGCGACATCGAGTACGTCGTTCACGCGTCGTCGCTCCCTCGGTCGCGGGTGGGGTCGGTGGTGTCGGTGGTGTCGGTCGTGTCGGTGGGACCGACGCTGTCGGCGGTGCTCTCGTCGGCGGGTGCGGCGGCGTCCTGGCCCGGCTCCCGGTCGGGCTCCTGCCCGGCGTCGGCCTCGCCGGAGTCCCGCCCGGCGTCGGCCTCGCCCGGCGCCTCGCGTGGCTCCTTCGCGGCCCCCGCGTCGCCGCGCAGCGTTTCGGCCGCCGCGTCGGCGGCCGCCGCAGCGTCGGTGTCCGTGTCCTCGGACGCGCCCGTCCTGGTCGCGGCCGCCTTCTGCGGCCGCTCCGCTTCTCCCCCGTCCTGGAAGGCGGGGCGCGGGTGGTGCCAGGGCGCGTCCGCGCTGCGCGCCGGCGCCGCCGGGGCGGGCCGGGCACCGGAAGCGTCGGCCTCGGCGGACCCCGCCGACTCGGCAGGCGCCTCGGATGCGGCCGGCGCCTCGGAGGCCGGCGGCGCGGCCTCGGCCGCCTGGCTCGCCGAGCCCTCCGTCACGCTGCGGGTGCGGCGCGGCGGCCTCGGGGCCGCGGCCGCCGGGGTCCCGGCCTCCGGCGAGGGCGTCGCCGCCTCCGCCGCCTGGCTCGCGGAACCCTCGGACACGCTGCGCGTACGGCGCGGCGGACGCGCGGCGGTGGCGTCGGGGGCCGGCGCCGCCGCCGCGGCCTGCGTCGCCGAGCCCTCCGCGACGCCGCGCGCGCGACGCGGCGGGCGGTCGGCGGCTCCCGCCGCACCGGCCGCGCGCGGGGTGCGGGCGGGGCGGGGCGGGGCCGGCGGGAGCTGGCCCTTCTGCGGGCCCCAGTCGTTCGGGTCCGGGACGCCCGGCGGCAGCATCTGGCGGCGCTTGGGGCCGCCGTGGTCCGACTCGCCCGGCTCCTTCGCGCCCGGCCACGCCTTGGCGACCCGGGCCGCGAGGACGAAGTCCTTGCGCAGCGGGTGGCCCTCGAAGCCCTCGGGCAGGAGGAGCGGCACCAGGTGCGGGTGGCCGGTGAACTCGACGCCGAACATCTCGTGGGTCTCGCGCTCGTGCCACTGCGCGCCCGCGTAGATCCCGACGGCGGTGGGCAGGACCGGCGCCGCGTGCGGGACGGTCGTACGCAGCAGGAGGCGCCGGACCGCACCGCCTTCGAGGGCGACGACGTGGGCGCAGACGCGGAAGCCCGTGCCCGGCTCGTCGACCGCGCTCAGCCAGTCGAAGTACGTGCAGCCCAGCTTGTCCCGCGCGATCTCCAGCGCCGCGATCCACGAGCCGATCGGCACGTCGACGGTGAGCAGGTCGTAGCCGCGCTCGGCGGTCGCCTCCTCGCCGAAGATCTCGGTGACGGTCTCGGGCAGGCCGTCGTACGCGGTGGCGTCGGTCGTCCCGCTCACTTCGCGGCCTCCCCCGGGGTCGGCGGCGGCGTGATGAGGCCGCTGCGCAGTGCCGCGGCCGACGGGCGCGCGTGGCCGTAGCGCTCGCTCAGCGACTCACGGGCGATCTTCTCCTGGAGCTTGAGGATCCCCTGGAGCAGCGCCTCGGGCCGGGGCGGGCAGCCCGGTACGTACACGTCGACGGGGATGATCTGGTCGACGCCCTTGGTGACGGAGTACGAGTCCCAGTAGGGCCCGCCGCAGTTGGAGCAGGCGCCGAAGGAGATGACGTACTTCGGCTCGGGCATCTGCTCGTACAGCCGCTTGACGGCCGGGGCCATCTTGTCGGTCACCGTGCCGGAGACGACCATCAGGTCGGCCTGGCGCGGTCCCGGCGCGAACGGGATCACACCGAGCCGGATGAAGTCGTGGCGCGCCATGGACGCGGCGATGAACTCGATCGCGCAGCAGGCGAGACCGAAGTTGAAGACCCACAAGCTGTAGCGGCGGCCCCAGTTCAGGACCACCTTCATCGGCTCGGGTGCGAGGCGGGCGAGAGCTCCCAGCCGCTTGGGCTCGGGGAGATCGACGGGGGTCACGTCCATTCGAGGACGCCCTTCTTCCATGCGTACAGCAGTCCCACGGCCAGGAAGCCGAGGAAGACGAACATCTCGACCAGTGTCGTCGCGCCGTACTCCGGCGCGGCGAAGACCGTCGCCCACGGGAAGAGGAAGATGGAGTCGACGGCGAAGATCACGTACAGGAAGGCGTACACGTAATAGCGGACCTGCGTGTGCGCCCAGCCCTCTCCGACCGGGTCCACGCCGCATTCGTACGTCAGCAGCTTCTCCGGCGTCGGCACGACGGGCCGCAGCAGGCGCCCGGCCCCGAAGGCCACGGCGACGAAGAGGACGCCGACGACTGCGAGCAGTCCGACGACCGAGTAACTCTGGAAGTACCCGTCCGCGAGAACCGTCGGTTCCGGCACGTCCGCCCCTCTCGCTCCCTGGCCGCGTCGGCTGCGTCTGCTGGCGTCAGCCTCGTTCGACGATCTGTACGCACGGGAGTCTAGGCCCTGGTAAAGGCCGGGTAAGCAGCCGTCTCACGCCGGGGTGGGGTTATCCCTACTTCCGCGCACCCAGTGACCCCATGGCATCCGCGCCCGGCGCCCGGCAGGCTGAGCCCCATGACCGCCACTGCCCGCGACCACCTCCCAGATTACGACCGGCCCGACCGGCCTCCGCTGCCGCCGGTCCGCTTCCCGTACGACCCCGTGACCTGGAAGGAGATCGCGCATCTCCTCCTCAACCTGCCGACGGCCGTGTTCGGCTTCGTGTTCACCGTGGTGCTGCTCCTGCTCGGCTGCGGCCTGTCGGTCACGGTGATCGGCCTGCCGCTGTTGACGGTGGGGCTGCTGGCCGCGCGCCGGCTCGGGGCGGTCGAGCGGGCGCGGGCCCGTGCGCTGCTCGGGGTGTACGTCGACGAGCCGAGCCCGGCGGCGGCGGGAGGGCGGGGCGGTGGTGTGTTCG
>NZ_VBVX01000206.1 GCF_005981925.1 Streptomyces albidochromogenes | reverse complement strand
CGGCCGCCTCCGTCGCCCCGTCCGCCTCCGCTGCCTCGTACGCGCACGACCTCTTCCGTACGCTGCGCCCCCTGCTCGCCGCCGAGGCCGTGGCGGAGGCCGCGAGCGGGGGAGTCGAACCCGGCGACCTGGAACAGGCCGTGTGGCTGCGGCTCCTCGAACTCCTCGACGGGGCGGGCCCGCCGGCCGACCCGGCCGGCTGGCTGCTGCACGCGGTGCGCACCGAGGCGAGCCTGGCCCGGCGCGCGACGCGGCGCGAACTGCCGTACCCCTGCCCGCCGGCCGCCACGACCGACACCGCCTGCCCGGAACGCGCCGCACTGAGTGCCGAACGGCGGCGCGTACTGCGGGCGGCGGTCGGCAGGCTGCCGGGCCGGTGCGCGCGGCTGCTGGACGCGATGCTGTCGCCGGCGGATCCCACGTACCGGGAAATCGCAGGGAAGTTGGGAATGTCACAAGGCAGTTTGGGACCGATGCGTTCCCGTTGCCTGGGATGCCTGCGCAGAATGCTCGCGGCGGAGGTTGCGGCTCCTGAGCTGAGGGGAAAGGAGCGATAAGCAACCGGCGTATCAGGCGAGCGGGAGGCATGCACACATGGGCATGAGCGTGACCATCTCAGCGGCAACGGCGCAGGATGCCGAGCAGATCCTCAAGTTGCAGTACCTGTGCTACCAGGGCGAGGCCGAGCTGTACGGCGACTACAGCATCGAGCCGCTCACCCAGACCCTCGACGACCTGCGGGCCGAACTCGACCGCAGCCACACCCTGGTGGCGCGGCTCGGCGACGAGGTGGTCGCGTCGGTGCGCGCGGCCGTCGACGAGGCGGGGACCGCGAGGATCGCCAAGCTCATCGTGCATCCCCGGATGCAGCGGCACGGGCTCGGAGGCAGGCTGCTCGACGCGATCGAGGGGTACTTCGCCGGCGAGCCGGCCGCCAAGCGCTTCCAGCTCTTCACCGGTCACCGCAGCGAGGGCAACCTGCGGCTGTACCGCAGCCACGGCTACGCCCCGGTCGCCACCGAGCAGATCGCCCCCGGCTTCGCCCTGGTGACCCTGCAGAAGGAGCCGGCGGCGCGGTCGTTCGCCGCGAGCGCCTAGCGGTTCGGCGGGCGTCCGGTGTCCGTACCCGGCCGCCCGCCTAACTCCGCCGCGACCCGCGCAGCCACGCGATGCCCGTCACCGGCAGCAGTACCGGGATGAACAGGTAGCCCCTCCCGAACGCCGACCACACCGTCGCGTCCGGGAACGCGGACGGCTCGATGAGCGTCCAGGTGCCGACCACCAGCACCCCCACGAGCTCCGCCGCGCAGCACACCAGCGCCGCCCGGCGGGCCCTCTCGCCGCCCCGGACGAGCGTGTACGTGATGAAGGCGTACACCACCGCCGCCACCGCGGACAGCGTGTACGCGAGCGGGGCCCGGTCGTACTCGGTGGCGATCTGGTAGGCGGAGCGGGACACCGCGCCGACCGACATGACGCCGTAGAGCCAGACCAGCAGCAGCCCCGGCCCCCGGACCAGCCGCGCGCGCGAACCGGCGGCGCCTTCCCGCGCGACCGTCCCGCCCATGTCAGCCTCCCCAGATGTCGTGCAGCCGGACTTCGAGCACGGCCAGCACGACCGCGCCGGCCGAGACGGTCACCGAGCCCCACCGGGTCCGCTCGCCCAGGGAGAGGAAACCGGCGGCGGGCACCGCCGCGAGCGCGCCGAGGAGGTACGAAACGAAGATCACCGCGCCCTCGTCCGGCTTGTCGCCCCCCGCCAGCCGCACGACGCCCACGACCACCTGGGCGAGCGCGAGCAGGGACACCACGGCCATGCCGATGAAGTGCCAGTCCTTGGTGGGCTGATCGCGGAACGCGGCGTAACCGCACCACGCGGCGAGTGCGAGCGCGGCCACGGAGAGGGTGACCGTCAGGGCGTCGAGCATGACGACGAGCGTATTACGACCGTTTACGCCCGCGACAACGGGTGGGCTTAGGGTCGGTCCCCATGAAGATCGACGCCGACGCCCTCCTGTTCGACAACGACGGAACACTCCTGTCCTCCCTGGAGTCGGTGATCCGCTGCTGGACCCGCTGGGCGGGGGAGTACGGCATATCGGCCGAGCGCTTCGCCGCCGTGGAGCTGCACGGACGCCCCGCCGCAGAGATCGCCGCCGACCTCCTGCCGCCCGACGTGGTGCCGGGCGCGGTGGCCCGTATCGAGCAGCTGGAGGTCGAGGACGTGACCGAGCCCGGCGGGGTCGTGCTGCTCCCCGGCACCGCCGAGCTGCTGGCGAGCCTTCCTGCCGACCGCTGGGCCGTCGTCACCTCCGCCACCCGCAGGCTCGCCGAGGCGCGCCTGGCCGAAGCGGGCATCCACCCCAAGGCCATGATCACCGCGGACGACATCACCCGGGGCAAGCCCGACCCGGAGCCGTACCTGACGGCGGCCCGCAGGCTCGGCGTGGACCCGGCGCGCTGCGTGGTGTTCGAGGACGCCCCCGCCGGGCTCGCCGCCGGCCGCGCGGCGGGCATGAGGACCGTGGCGTTGGCCACAACCCACGCCGCCTCCGAGCTGGTCGCAGACATCGTCGTGCCCGACCTTTCAGCGGTGTCGGCGCTGGCCACGGGCGACGGTGTGCGGATCGTCGTCGCTCACTGACAGCGACGGAACAGGGTCCGATGGCGAGACAAAGGTGTCCGCTATTCGGACGGTGTCGATCGATGCGTACGCACGTCTGGTTTACTCATCCGCATGACCACGACGAGCAGCCGCACCCTTGCGACCGAGGCGACGATGACGCCCGGTGCTCGTTGTATGTGTCGAATGTGCGCCTTCTGAGGGCCCCTGCCTGAGCCTCGCGCCCCGAAGCGAGACCCCGACAGCCGCGCCCCGCGTCCACCGAGTGCGTACGTACTCCACGGACCGGGCCCGCCTGCCCCGCGCACGCGTTGCCTCCGGTACCCACCGACCCAGCCGTGCCACGTCCACAAGACGACATGCCCCGTGCCCGGCGGACACCGCGCCGCGCACTCGACAGTGACGGAAACCCTGTGATCACCACTACGGGCCTCACCAAGGTCTATCCATCGCGTGGCCGCGAAGTCACCGCCCTGGACGGCGTCGACCTGCACGTCCGTGAGGGCGAGGTGTACGGAGTCATCGGCCAGAGCGGCGCCGGCAAGTCCTCCCTCATCCGCTGCGTCAACCTGCTGGAGCGGCCCACCGCCGGCACGGTGACCGTCGCCGGCCAGGACCTCACCGCGCTCGCCGGCCGCGGCCGCCGCGCCGGCAAGGAACTGCGCGAGGCGCGCAGCCGCATCGGCATGGTCTTCCAGCACTTCAACCTGCTGTCCTCGCGCACCGTGCAGGACAACGTCGAACTGCCGCTGGAAATCCTCCGCGTGTCCGGACAGGAACGCTCCCGCAAGGCGCTGGAACTGCTCGACCTCGTCGGCCTCGCCGACAAGGCCAAGGCCTACCCCGCGCAGCTCTCCGGCGGCCAGAAGCAGCGCGTCGGCATCGCCCGCGCCCTGGCCGGCGACCCCAAGGTCCTGCTCTCCGACGAGGCCACCTCGGCCCTCGACCCCGAGACCACCCGCTCGATCCTCCAGCTCCTGCGCGACCTCAACCGGCAGCTCGGCCTGACCGTCCTGCTCATCACGCACGAGATGGACGTCGTCAAGACGATCTGCGACTCGGCCGCGCTGATGAGGAAGGGCCGGATCGTCGAGTCCGGCACGGTGAGCGAGCTCCTGGCGACACCCGGCTCCGAGCTGGCCCAGGAACTGTTCCCGGTGGGCGGCCAGGCCTCGGGCCCCGGCCGCACCGTCATCGATGTCACCTTCCACGGTGAGGCCGCGACGCAGCCGGTGATCTCCCAGCTCTCGCGCACGTACAACATCGACATCTCGATCCTGGGCGCCGCGATGGACACCGTCGCGGGCAAGCAGATCGGCCGGATGCGCATCGAGCTGCCCGGACGGTACGAGGAGAACGTCGTCCCCGTCGGCTTCCTGCGCGAGCAGGGGCTGCAGGTCGAGGTCGTCGACGGCCCCGCGGACGTACCGGCGCGGACCGCCGGCTCCGCCCTGGTGAAGGAAGGCGCCAAGTGAACTGGTCGGAGATGCAGCCCCTGCTGACGCAGGGAACCATCGACACGCTCTACATGGTGCTGTGGTCCACCGTCGTGTCGGTCATCGGCGGCCTGCCGCTCGGCATCCTGCTCGTCCTCACGGACAAGGGCGGACTGCTCCAGAACGTGGCGGTCAACAAGGTCGTAGGCGTGATCGTGAACATCGGCCGCTCGCTGCCGTTCATCATCCTGCTGATCGCCCTCATCCCCTTCACCACGCTCGTGGTCGGTACGTTCATCGGCCCCAGCGCGATGATCGTGCCGCTCGCCATCGGCGCCATCCCCTTCTTCGCCCGTCTCGTCGAGACCGCGATCCGCGAGGTCGACCACGGGCTGGTCGAGGCGGTCCAGGCCATGGGCGGCGGCGTACCCACCGTCGTCTTCAAGGTGCTGCTCCCGCAGTCGCTGCCGTCCCTGATCTCCGGCATCACCACCACCGTGATCGTGCTCGTCGGCTACTCGGCGATGGCGGGCGCGGTCGGCGGCGAGGGGCTCGGCAGCAAGGCCGTGACCTACGGGTACCAGCGCTTCGAGACCGACTTCATGCTGGTCACCGTGGTCATCCTGGTCGCGCTCGTGACGCTCGTCCAGCTCATCGGCGACGGAGTGATCCGGCTCCTCGCGCGACGCGGACGTACCGCCTCCTAGCGCGCCCCCCGAACTTCCCGACCCAAGCAAGCCCGCACTCCTTGTCCGGGCGACACCACCGCAACACCCAGAAAGAGGCACTTTTCGTGCGTAAGAACATCAAGATCACCGCGGCTGCCGCCGCCTCCGCCGCCCTCGCCCTCGGCCTCACCGCCTGCGGCACGGCCTCCGACCCGGGCGCCAAGACCGAGTCGGGCGGCAAGGCCGACGCCTCCAAGGCGCTCGTCGTCGCAGCGTCCCCGACGCCGCACGCCGACATCCTGAACTACGTCAAGGACAACCTGGCGCAGAAGGCCGGTCTGAAGCTCGAGGTCCGCGAGTTCACGGACTACGTCCTGCCGAACACCGCCACCCAGAGCGGCGAGGTCGACGCCAACTTCTTCCAGCACAAGCCGTACCTCGACGACTTCAACAAGAAGAAGGGCACCACCATCGTGCCCGTCGCCGACGTCCACCTGGAGCCGCTGGCCCTCTACTCCAAGAAGTCCAAGGACCTCAAGGACATCAAGCCCGGCCAGACGGTCGCGGTGCCCAACGACACCACCAACGAGGGCCGCGCGCTCAAGCTGCTCGCGGACAACGGCCTCATCACACTGAAGGACGGCGCGGGCCAGGACGCCAAGCTGAGCGACATCAAGGACAAGAAGGGCCTGGAGTTCAAGGAGCTGGAGGCGGCCACGCTGCCCCGCGCCCTGAACGACGTCGACGCGGCGGTCATCAACGGCAACTACGCCATCGAGGCCGACCTCGAGCCCGCGAAGGACTCGCTGGCGATCGAGAAGGCCGAAGGCAACCCGTACGCCAACTTCCTCGCGGTCAAGAAGGGCAACGAGAAGGACGCCCGGGTCGAGAAGCTCGCCGAGCTGCTCAACTCCGCCGAGGTCAAGAAGTTCATCGAGGACAAGTACGCCGGCTCGATCGTGCCGGCCTTCGGCGCCGTCAAGTCCTGACGCCCGTACGGTCCTTGTACGCGAAGGCCCCGCCGGCCCCCCACGGGCCGCGCGGGGCCTTCGCGCGCCCGGAGCGCCGCCACCCGGCCATGCGCACGGCGGCGATGATGCTGCATGCTGTGCCTTTACGTCCCTCACGACGGTCCACGGCATGGAGCTGAGCATGACTACCACCTTCCCGGACATCTCCATCAGCACGGACCGGCTGGTGCTGCGCCCCTTCGAGGAGTCGGACATCCCCGCGCTGACCGAGATGATGGGCGACGAGATGGTGATCGCCTGGACCGCCGCACCCCACCCCTACACCACGCTCGACGCCGAGCGCTGGGTCCGCAGGATCGCTCCTGCTGAGCGCACCCAGGGCCGCGGGATCGCCTTCGCCGTCACCGAGTTCCTCACCCAGCGGCTCGTCGGGACCGTCCACCTGCGGCACACCGACTGGCGCACGCGCGCCACCGAGGTCGCCTACGTGACGGCGCCGTGGGCGCGCGGCGAGGGGTACGCCACCGAGGCGGTGCTCGCCGTCGCCCAGTGGATCTTCCGGGACCAGCGGTTCGAGCGCCTCGAACTGCGCACCGCCGCCGACAACACCGCCTCCCAGCAGGTCGCCCAGAAGATCGGCTGCATAAGCGAGGGCGTCCTGCGCAACGCCTGGATAGCGCGCACCCGGACCGAGAACGGCACGGACGGCGGCTGGACCGACATCCGCACGGACCTGATCGTCTGGAGCCTGCTGCCCGAGGACCTCGAAGGCGTGGCCGACCGGATGGCCGACGCGGGCGGTTACGGCGCGTACAACGACTGGAACTGACCGCCCGCCCGAGGCCGTCCTGGTCCGTACCGGATACGCTCACCCTGCCCGCCGCCGCAACAGCAGCCACAGCCACCCCATCCAACGCACCACCAGCGACGACTCCAGGAGACTGACAAGGATGGCCGACCGGGTCACGGTGATCGGCTGGGACGGATCGCCGCTCACCACCGCGGCCAGGTCCGCCCTCGCGGCCGCCACCCTCGTCGCGGGCGCCGGACACCACCTGGCGCTCCCCGAAGTGCCGCCGGCCGCCGAGCGCATCCGCCTCGGGAGCGTCGACCTCGCCGCCCGCCGCATCGCCGGGCACCGGGGCACGGCGGTCGTCCTCGCCGACGGGGACCCGGGATTCTTCGGGGTCGTCCGCACCCTGCGCGCGCCCCAGCACGGCCTGGAGGTCGAGGTCGTGCCCGCCGTCTCCTCGGTGGCCGCCGCCTTCGCCCGCGCCGGGATGCCCTGGGACGACGCCCAGATCGTCGTCGCCCACAGCCGCACGCTGCGCCGCGCCGTCAACGTGTGCCGCGCGCACCCCAAGGTCGCGGTCCTCACGTCGCCGGGCGCCGGCCCCGCCGAACTCGCCCTGCTGCTCGAAGGCGTCCACCGCACCTTCGTGATCTGCGAGGAACTGGGCACGGCCCGCGAGCAGGTCACCGTCCTCACGTCCGACAAGGCCGCCGACCACGCCTGGCGCGACCCCAACGTCGTCATCGTCATCGGAGGCAGCGCCGGCCCCGTCTCCGCCGCCGGTCAGGGCGGCCCCGGCGGTCCCGGCGGCGCGGGCGGCGGCTGGATCGGCGGCCGCGACCCCGGCTACCCGCCCGCCGTACGGGGCTGGGCGCTGCCCGAAGGCGCGTACGCCGACGGCGAGCACGCCCGCCCGGACCGCGCACCGGCCGGGGAGGGCGCGTCCCCCGGCCTGCGGGCCGCCCAGCTGGCCCGCCTCGGACCGCGCACCGGCGACCTGGTCTGGGACATCGGCTCGGGCAGCGGCGCCCTCGCCGTCGAGGCGGCCAGATTCGGCGCGGCGGTCATCGCCGTCGACGCCGACCCGGACGCGTGCGGCCGTACGACGGCCGCCGCCCGGCGCTTCGGCGTACAGCTCCAGGTCGTGCACGGCCGGGCGCCGTACGTCCTGGAGAACCTGCCCGAGCCCGACGTCGTCCGCATCGGGGGCGGCGGAGTGCCCGTCGTCTCCGCCTGCGCGGACCGCAGGCCCGAACGCATCGTGACGCACGCGTCCACGCGCGACGAGGCGGAGGCGATCGGCCGGGCGCTCGCCGAGGGGGGCTACGCCGTCGAGTGCGCGCTGCTGCAGTCCGTCGAACTCGACACCGACGCCTGGTCCGAACGCGACCGCTCGGTGGTCTTCCTGCTCTCCGGCGTCCAGGAGCGGCGCGAAGCGTCCAGGTGAACGCGGGGGTGGCCGGTGTCCGGGACCGCGCCCCGTGATGATGCCGCAGCACGGCGCGGGGTAGGCTGGCCGATCGTTGTACCGCAGCCGGGCGTTCGGCGCTTCGTTCGCCAATGTCCGGAAAAAGGGCCCGGTTTGGAGCTCTGTGTGGTACGGCGCAGCCGGGGGGCGCGCAACGTGGCGCAGCCCACAGCGGACCGTGGCGGGACTTCCCGCCCTGGCGGCGAACGGCCGCGAGAATGCATGGTGTCGGCGGGGCTTTCGTGCCGCGCGACAGGGACGCTCGTTGTTGATGAAGCGGGTGCCGGACATGCCGCGAGCGGGCGTCCCGGGCGAAGGGCCGAAGGAGCACAAGCGATGGGCGAGGGGTACGCATGACTGACACCGGCCGGATCCCGGGCGAGGGGCTGCCGGAGGACGCAGGCATGGTGGCGCAGCCGGGCATCCCCGCTCCGGACGCGTACACCTTCCTCGAACCCTCCGAAAGCGCTGCCGAGGACGACGACCTGCTGCTGATGCCGGGCGCGCAGGGCGCGTGGAGCGACCCGCAGGTCGTACCGCCGCAGCAGCCCCAGACGCAGGTGCCGCCGCAGATACAGCAGGTGCCGCAGCCCGCGGTACGGGCTCCCGAGGCCGCGGAGCAGGCCACCGAGACGTCGCAGGCCGAGATCCCGGCCGGTGCTCCCGAGCCGCTGCCCCGGCCCGAGCTCCGGACGGACGCGCCGGGCGCGCACGAGACCGGTGGCCGCGACTCCGGCTCCGTCGACCTCAGCGCCGTTCGTACGCCGCAGCCCGCGCCCGCGCCGGCCCAGGCGCCCGCGCCCGCGCGGCGTCCCCTCCACCTCGGCCCGCCGGTGCCCGACGCGACCGGCGGCGTCGTACGGTCGCTGGCCGACCGGGGTCCCGCGGCGGGCACGACGAGCGCCCCCGCGATGCCGCAGAGCCCGGCGCCCGTGCGGCAGCCGGCTCCGCCGGTCGCCGGGCCCGAGTACCTGGACATCCCGAGCGACGAGGCGGCCGCGCTGCCCGGGCCGCAGCTCGGCATGATTCCGTCGCAGGCCGTCACCTCCTGGCCGCAGCCGCAGCCGCAGCCACAGGAGTCCCCGGCGCCCCAGGAGACCCCCGCAGAAACGGTCGTTCCGGAGGCTGTCACTCCGGAACCGCCGGCCCAGGCCGCAGAGCCGGTTCCGGCCCCCGCGCCCGCCCCGGAGGAACTCGCGCCCGCTCCGGCCGCCCCGGAACCGGTGGCCCCGGAACCGGTGGCCGTCGCGGAACCGGTGACCCCGGAACCGGTGGCCGTCACGGAGCCGACGGCGCCCGAGCCGGCCGTCACGGCCCCGGCCGCGCCGGACCCGCAGCCCGTGCCGCAGCAACCCGAACCCCAGCAGCCCCTGCCGCCACAGGAGCCGCAGCCCGCCGCCGAGTTCGTCCCGGCCGAGCCGCCGGTCGTCGCCGCGCCGGTCGCGGAGCCGACCGAGCCGGTGGCGGAAGCGACCGAGCCGGTGGCGGAAGCGACCCCGGTCGCTGTCGCCCCCGAGGCGGCCCCCGAGCCCGAGGCGCAGCCCACCGCGGCGCCCGAGCCCGCGCCGGTGGAGGCGACGGCCTTCGAGCCGGAGCCCGAGCCGTCGATCGTCACCGCCCCCGAGCCCGAGGCGCCCGAGGCGGCGCAGGAGCCCGAGCCACAAGCGCCCCAGGCAGCGCAGGAGCCGGCCCCCGAGCCGGCCGCAGCGGTCGTCGAGCCGCAGCCGGAGCCGGAGCCGGAGGCAGCTCCGATCCCGGAGCAAGCGGCCGCCCCGGCCACCGACACCTCCTCCGCCCTGCCCGACACGGAGCCGGTGGCGCAAGCCCCCGCTCCTGTCCTGGTGCCCGCCCCGCGCGACGGCGGCACCGCGGCGGAGCCGCCCGTACAGCAGGACCCGGAGCCGGTGGCCGAGCCCGAGCCGGCGATCGCCGCCGCCCCCGAGCCGGAAGCGGTACCCGACCTCGCGCCGGCCCCGGAGCCCGCGGCGCCCGAGGCGGCACAGGAGTCTCCCGAAGCCGCCGCCTCGGCGCCGGCCCCGGCCTCCGCACCGGCCCCCGGGTACGACGACGCCGAGCGCGAGGCGGTCCTGCGCGTCATGCGCGAGCGCCGCGACATCCGCAACGGCTTCCGCAGCGACCCCATCCCGCACGAGGTCCTGCTCCGCGTCCTCGAAGCCGCGCACACCGCCCCCAGCGTCGGTCACTCCCAGCCCTGGGACTTCGTGGTCATCCGCTCGGCCGAGACCCGCCGGACGATGCACGAACTGGCGGTCCGCCAGCGCGACGCGTACGCCAAGTCGCTGCCCAAGGGCCGGGCGAAGCAGTTCAAGGAACTGAAGATCGAGGCCATCCTCGACACCCCGGTGAACATCGTCGTCACCGCCGACCCGACCCGCGGCGGCCGCCACACCCTGGGCCGCCACACGCAGCCGCAGATGGCGCCGTACTCCTCCGCGCTCGCGGTCGAGAACCTGTGGCTCGCCGCCCGCGCGGAAGGACTCGGCGTCGGCTGGGTCAGCTTCTTCGACGAGCGGGAGATGGTCCGCGCCCTGGGCCTGCCCGAGCACCTCGAAGTCGTCGCGTACCTCTGCGTGGGGTACGTCGACGAGTTCCCGGAGGAGCCCGAGCTGATGCAGGCGGGCTGGTCCAAGCGACGCCCGCTCTCCTGGGTCGTCCACGAGGAGACGTACGGCCGTCGCGCGCTGCCCGGTGAGGAGCCGCACGACCTCCTCCAGGAGACGGTCTCCAACATCCGCCCGCTGGACGCCAAGGCGCTCGGCGAGGCGTGGGAACGCCAGAAGCGCATGACCAAGCCGGCCGGCGCGCTCGGCATGCTGGAGATCATCTCGGCGCAGCTCAGCGGCCTGTCCCGGATGTGCCCGCCACCGATCCCCGAGCCCGCGGCCGTGGCGATCTTCGCCGGTGACCACGGTGTCCACGCCCAGGGAGTCACGGCCTGGCCGCAGGAAGTGACCTCTCAGATGGTCGCCAACATCCTCGGCGGCGGCGCGGTCTGCAACGCGTTCGCGAGCCAGGTGGGCGCGGAGGTCTGCGTCGTGGACGTCGGTGTGGCCGGTGAACTCCCGTCCACCCCCGGCCTGTTGCCCCGCAAGGTGCGCGCGGGAACGGCGGACTTCACCACGGGCCAGGCGCTCACCCACGAGGAGGTGCTCGCCGCGATCGAGGTGGGCATCGAAACGGCGCGCGACCTGGTGGCGGCGGGCAACAAGGCGCTGGTCACCGGCGAGATGGGCATCGCCAACACGACGGTCTCGGCCGCCCTGATCGCCGTCTACACGGGCCAGGACCCGGCCGAGATCACCGGCCGCGGTACGGGCATCAACGACGAGATGCACGCCCGCAAGGTCGATGTCGTACGCCGCGCCCTGGAACTGCACCAGCCGGACCCGTCCGACCCCATCGGCGTCCTGGCGGCGGTCGGCGGCCTGGAGCACGCGGCGCTGGTCGGCTTCCTGCTCGGCGGAGCGTCGCTGCGTACGCCGGTGATCCTCGATGGCGTCAGCGCGGGAGCGGCCGCGTTGGTGGCCCGCGCGATCGCCCCCGAGGCGCTGGCGGCCTGCATCGCGGGCCACCGCAGCGCCGAACCGGGCCACGTGGCCGCCCTCAACAAGCTGGGCCTGCGCCCCCTGGTCGACCTGGACCTGCGCCTCGGCGAAGGCACGGGAGCCCTCCTGGCCCTGCCGGTGGTCCAGAGCGCGGCGCGCGCGATGCACGAGGTGGCGACGTTCGACTCTGCAGGAGTAACGGAGAAGTAACCACCCCGGGCCCCCCGAGCTCAGCAGCGGGGGGCCCGCCCGTCCAGCCCTCACGATCCCGAGAGGGGACGCGCCGGGCCGCTCCCCACAGGGCGCCCCACACCGGCGCCAGGGCCGAGCAGGCCCGCATCCCCACGACCCCTAACGGGCGGCGCCCCACACCGGCATTGCCCGACCGCAGCCCAGGGCCGAGCGGGCCGGCGCCCCCACGATCCCGGGAGGGGACGCGCCGGGGCGCTCCCCGCAGGGTGCCGAACACACGGCGCCCCACACTCGCATTGCCGACCGCAGCCCAGGGCCGAACGGGCCCGCGCCCCCACGATGCCGGGAGGGGACGTGTCGGGGCGCTCCCCGCAGGGTGTCGAACGCAACACGCCCCCAACGACCCAGTGCCCGAACGTTCGACACCCGAGGAGACGCCGCGACGCGGCACCGACCCCGTCCGCGAGCCGAGGCCCCGCAGCCCGGGCC
>NZ_VBVX01000205.1 GCF_005981925.1 Streptomyces albidochromogenes | reverse complement strand
CCGCCACCCGGCCCGACCGCCCGGATGGCCGGGCCGTGCCGCCCGATCCGCCTGCCCGGCCCGCCCGCGCCGCCCGACCAGCGGCGCGCGGCGCCGCACCCGTCCTGGGGGGACACGACCATGAGCCGCGGGCTCCACGTCAGCATGCTCACCGAAGGCACCTATCCGCACGTCCAGGGAGGCGTCAGCACCTGGTGCGACCAGCTCGTGCGCGGGATGCCGGACGTCGGCTTCCACATCGTCTCGCTCACCGGCAACGGTCGTGAGCCCGTGACGTGGGAGCTGCCGGACAACGTCCACCGGCACACGACCGTCCCGCTGTGGGGCGGGGAGGCGAGGGCCCGGCGGCGCACCCCGCGTTCCCTCCTCGGCCGCGAGAGCCGCCGCTTCCTCGCCGCGTACGAGCGCTTCCTGCTCGCCGTGCTCGACCCGGAGGCCGGCTGCGACTTCGGCCACGAGCTGTACGTCCTCGCCGCGCTCGCCCGCCAGGGCCGGCTGACCCCCGCCCTGCGCTCGGAGGCGGCCCTGCGGACCCTCACCAGGGTATGGACGATGCGGCACCTGCCGACGGCACGCGCCGCGCCCACGCTCGACGACGCCCTCACCGCCGGCGACCTGCTGGAGCACCTGCTCCGCCCGCTCGCCACCCGCATCCCCGCAGGCCACGTCGCGCACGCCGTCAGCAGCGGGCTCGCCACCCTCCCCGCGCTCGCCGCCAAGCACTTCGACGGCGCGCCCTTCCTCCTCACCGAGCACGGCATCTACCTGCGCGAGCGCTACCTCGGACGGCGCCCGGCCGGCCAGCGCTGGCCGGTCAGGGCGCTGCTCCTCGGCTTCTACCGCGAGCTGAACTCGCTCGGCTACCGCGAGGCCGACCTGATCACCCCCTGCAACCAGTACAACCGCCGGTGGGAGGAGCGCGGCGGCGCGCCCGCCGCGCGCATCCGCACCGTCTACAACGGGGTCGACCCGCAGCTCTTCCCGTACGCCGGTCCCGAGCCGGACGTCCCCACGCTCACCTGGGCCGGCCGCATCGACCCCATCAAGGACCTGGAGACGCTGGTACGGGCCTACGCGCTGGCCCGCGCCGGGCTCCCGACGCTGCGGCTGCGGCTCTTCGGCGGGGTGCCGGAGGGCGGTGAGGCGTACCGCACGAAGCTGGAGAAGCTGGCGGCGGAGCTCGGGGTCACCGACGGCATCGCCTTCGAGGGGCGCGTGTCCGACGTGGCGCGCGCCTACGGGGCGGGGCACATCGTGATGCTCTCCAGCATCAGCGAGGGCTTCCCCTTCAGCATCCTCGAAGCGATGTCGTGCGGCCGCACGACGGTCTCCACGGATGTCGGCGGCGTACGGGAAGCCGTCGGCGACACGGGGATCGTCGTGCCGCCGCGCGAACCGGGCACCATGGCGCGGGCGGTGCTCGCCCTGATGGCCGACGACGCCCGGCGGACGGCGCTCGGGCGGCTCGCGCGGCAGCGGGTCGTCGACCTGTTCACGCTGCGCCGCTCGGTCGAGGGCTTCCGGCGGATCTACCACGAACTGGACGGCGCACCGGACGCGCCCGGCCTGCTCTCCGTGCCTCCCGCCACCGCCGGGCCCTCCGCCGGCTGGACGACCGAGACGAGGGCCCCCTGGTGGGGCGACCTGTCGCAGCACGGGGCGGCGTGATGAGCGGCCCCGCGCGCACGGACGCGAGCGGCGCGGGCGCACGGCGCGGCACACCGCCCCACGGGCCGGGGCCGCGGCCGCGCTGGGCGGCCGACCCGCTCGACGAACTCGCCGGCCGGCTGGGGGAGTCGGCGGCGGCCGCCGTGCACCCCGACGAGATCGCCGCGCTCCTGGAGTCCGACGGGATGACGGACGATCACATCCGGCTCACCTACGGCCGTGAGAACTCCTTCGCCCTCGCCGAGGACCTGTTCGCCCGCGTGCCCCGCGCCTACCCCGAACCGGAGCCGCCGCGCACGGCGGCGGGCCCGTGGGACGTGGGCCTGACCGGATGCCTGCTGCGCGGGCTGGTGTTCGCGCTGCCGGGGCTCGCGTACGTCCTGGGGGCGCCGTTCCTGGCGAGCCCGCCGGGGGACGGGACCGGCCTGCCCGCCGGGACGGACGTCCTGCTCGTGGGCACGCTCGTCGGCTGGGCGTGGAACCAGGCGCTGGCGCACCGCGCCTACGCCTGGCTCGGCGCGGGCGACCGCCGCCGCGCGTCCCGCGCGCTGCTGACCGGCGCCCCGGCGGGCGCGCTGCTGGGCACGGCGGGCGCGCTCGCCGTCGCGGGGCCGGGCGACGGCGGGGCGACGGCGTTCGCCGCGGCGCAGGCGCTGTACCAGGGCGCGGCGACGGCGCTGCTCGTGCTGGGCCGCGAGCGCGCGCTGCTGTCCGCGCTGGCCCCGATGACCGCGGGCGCCCTGCTGAGCCTGCTGTACGACGTGCCGTCCCCGGCGCGGGCGGTGCTGCTCGCGGTGTCGGGCGTGGCGGTCCTGGTGCTGGCCGGCCGCGAGGTGCTGCGGGCCGGCGCCGCTCCGGGGCCCGGGGCGCCGGGCCGGCGTACCGGTGCGGGAAGGGACCGGGCGGGGAAGACCGCCGCCGCCCCGCGCGGTCCGTCCCTGCTGCGGTCGGTGCCGTACGCCGTCTTCGGCCTGGCCACCGGAACCCTCGTCCTGCACGCCGTGCTGCGCAACACCCTCGCGGGGGAGGCCGCCTCCGGCGTCGTCGCCGCCCCCGGCGCCGTCGCGCTGACGCTCAGCATGGGCCCCGCCGAATGGCTCCTGTACCGGTTCCGGCGCGGATGCGACGCGGGGCTGCGGCGCAGTACCACCCCCCGGGCCTTCCGGCGCGCGGCGACCCTCGTCCTGGGCCGGTGCCTCGGCGCGTACGTCGCCGTGCTGTTCGCCCTGCTCGCCGTGACGACCCTGCTGTGGATCGGCGCACCCGTACCCGACCCGGCCCGCGCCACCGGCCTGCTGCTCATCGGCGTCACACTGTGGACGGGGCTGCTGCTCCAGGCGTTCGGCGCGGTGACCACCGCCGCGACCGTCTGCGCCGCGGCCGCACTCCTGCGGACCGCCGCCCTGTTCGCCGACCCGCCCGTCCCCGCCGTCGCCGCGTTCGCCGTCCCCGTGGTCGCGGCGGTGGTCCTGACCGCCCTGGTCTGCGTACTCCTCGGTCGCGCCACGGCCCACCGTCCCTGAGAATGTCCGGATGAAGAAGCTGCTCGTGCCCTTCTACGAGCATCCGGCGCAGCGCCCGGACGCCTGGGAGGCCGTCGTCCGCGCGGCCCCGCGCCTGTACGGCGTGGTGCTCAACCCCGCCAACGGCCCCGGCGGCGCGCCCGATCCCGCCTTCGCGGCCGTGTCCGCGCGGCTGCGCGCGGCGGGCGTGCGCGTCCTCGGCTACACCGACACCGACTACGCGCACCGCCCGTACGCCGCCGTGGTCCAGGACCTGCTGCGCCACCGCGACTGGTACGGCGCGGACGGCGCGTTCCTCGACCAGGCCGCGGCGGGACCGCGGGCGCTGGCGCACTACCGGCGGCTGGCCGTCGCCGCGCGGGCCGCCGGGGCGGCCACCGTCGTGCTCAACCACGGCGTGCCGCCGGACCCCGGCTACCTCGAACTCGCCGACCTGCTCGTCACGTTCGAGGGCACCTGGGACACGTACCGCACGACGGCCGGGAGGCGGCCCGCCCCGGCCGCGCCCGCGCTGGAGCGCCACTGCCACCTCGTGTACGCCGCGCCGCCCGCCGCCGCGTTCACCGCCGCCGTCGGCTGCGCCGTACCCGGCGAAGCCCCCCATCCCTGGGGGACGCTTCCGCACACCCTGGAGGCGGCCCGGTGAGACGCCGAGGCGTCCTGATCCCGCTGCTCGCCCTGCTGCTGCTCGCGGGGTGCGCCGGCGGCGGCTCCCCCGCGCGGGACGACGACCGCGGGCCGAAGGGGGCCCGCTGGCAGCCGGAGCCCGGCATCGCGTGGCAGTGGCAGCTCAGCGGCACCCTGGACCCGGACGTCGACGTACCGGTGTACGACATCGACGGCCTCGACCACCCCGCCTCGGCCGTCGCGGACCTGCACCGGCGCGGCCGCAAGGTCATCTGCTACCTCTCGACCGGCGCGTGGGAGGACTTCCGGGCGGACGCCGACGCGTTCCCCGCGTCCGTACTGGGGCGCGGCAACGGCTGGAAGGGCGAGCGCTGGCTCGACATCCGCCGTACCGACGTCCTGGAGCCCTTGATGGCGGCCCGCCTGGACATCTGCCGCGACAAGGGGTTCGACGCGGTCGAGCCCGACAACATGGACGGCTACCGCAACCGCACCGGCTTCCCCCTGACGGCCGGCGACCAGCTCCGCTACAACCGCCTGATCGCCCGCCTCGCGCACGACCGGGGCCTGGCCGTCGGGCTCAAGAACGACCTCGACCAGATCCCCGAGCTGGTGGACGACTTCGACTTCGCGGTCAACGAGCAGTGCGCCCAGTACGACGAGTGCGCGCAGCTCACGCCGTTCGTCCGGGCCGGCAAGGCGGTCTTCCACGTCGAGTACGAGCTGCCGACCAGCCGCTTCTGCCCCGCGTCGCGAGAGCTGCGGCTGAGTTCGATGCTGAAGAAGTACGAGCTGGGGGTGTGGCGCGAGCCCTGCGACTGACCCCGCGGCGCGGTGTGTCGTCCGGTCGGCCTTCCGTCGTCGGTCCGGCCCTACTCGTCCTGCGGGCAGTCGTACGTCGTACCGCCCTGCCGCCACTCCTTTCCCGCGTCGATGTTCTTCCCCGGGTCCCCGCACATCAGCACCGGCGCCGAGCCGTCCTTGCCGTGGTGCAGGACGGTCAGCAGTTTGTCGAGCGGCCGTTGCAGCGAGCCCGCGGCGAACCGCAGGCGGCCGCTGGCGCCCTCCAGGTCGAACGAGCCGCTGTTGACGATCTGCTGGACGTTGGGACGCGTCAGTTCCACACCCGCGGCGTTCGCCTGACTCGTGGCCTGGGCGAGCACCTGCACCGCGTCGTGGGCGAGCGCGGCGTGCCCGTCGTTCAGCCAGAGGTCGGACCCGGTGAACTCCTCGGTGTAGGCGTCGTGGAAGGCCTTCGCCGTCGCGCTGCGGTCCGGATGTCCGGCCGGCAGCATATGGGCCGTGTGATAGAGGCGCAGCCACGACTTCCCCACGAATCCGCCGGAAAGGGCGGCATTCGTGAGTTCGTTTCCGCCGACGACGGTGAGGTCCCTGTTCGCGCACTTGCTCAGGCTCTGGTAAGTCTCCAGGAAATTGTCGAATTCCCTTACCCGGGAAGTCCAGTAGACGAGTGTGTTCCTTTTCCCGGCGACCCGGCCGCACACCGCCTCGGCCACCTCCGACATGCTGAACTTCATGTCGAGATCGGACTCGTTCGGTACGACGACTCCGCTGTTCCCGCCGGGGATGTAGCCGATCCGGCTCCCGGTGGAGCGGAAGTTCCTGGCGAACTCCTTACCCAGTTCGTCGCTGTACACATCGGTCGGGTCGGTCACCACGGCGACGCCTTCGGCGGGGGCGCAGGAATCGCTCCCCGTACGCACCGTGTTCGCCCTTCGCACGAACTCCGCCACGACCCGCGCCTCCCGCTTGTTGTTCGGCGCGGCGCCATGGTAGTAACGCCCGACCTCCATGGCTTTCGCCGTGGCGGTGGAACTCACGATGGGAATGCGGGCCGAATTCAGCACGCGCAGCGCCTCGACGGTCTCCTTCCGGCTCTCGGTGAATCCCGTGACGCCGATGAGGTGCTGGTCCTTCTTCGCCTCGCGGACGACCTCCGCCGCCACCTCGCGGGCGTTCGCGAACTGCACGCCGGCGTCGTACGTCTTGATCCGAACCCAGATCCCGTTGTCGTTGGCGGGCGCCAGCCGGTGCAGCGACCGTTGGGCCAGGGCCAGCCCGCGCAGCTCGGGGACGGCTCCGCCGGACCGGCGCTCCGCCTCGTTCGCCGCCATCGAGGCGCGCACATGGGCGATGGTCACCGTCCGCTCGGGCCTGCCCTGGGTCTCGGCGACCCGATTCTGCTCGGCGATCATGTCGAGTGCGTCGGCGTACTGGGCGGGCAGCCCGGGCCGGGGGGACGCGGGCCGCCCCACGTAGTCCGATCCGGTGAGGCAGCGCGTGTAGGTGTCGGTGAAGGGGCTGTCGAGGTACGGGATCCAGGCGAGCTGCCCGGCGAGCCACAGGGCGACGGCCAGCGCCCCCGCTTCGAGGGCCAGTTCCCGGCCCGGCCGCAGCCGCACCCACGGCGTCCACACCGGAAGCACCGCGACGCTGCGGCTGCCCGGCTCGGGCCGGGGGAGCCGCACCTCGTACGGCGTGGGGATCGCCCCCTTCGGCGGGTCGAGCCGGCGTGCCGCCTCCTCCAGCGTGCCGGCGCCCGGCGCCGCGTCGTGCGTGTCGGGCAGCGCGGCGACGACCACCGTGGCGGCGTTGGGGCCCGGCCGCTGGAGCTCGGCGTACAGCCGGACGAACCCGGTGACGGCAGCGCTGCCCCCGTCATCCCCGCCGGGCCCCGGGCGGGTGCCGTTGAGCAGCAGCGCGTGGCGGGGCCGGCGGCGTCTGCGGCCGGGATGCAACAGGCCCTGGCGCGCGTGGGCGTACAGATCGGTCATCAGGGCCGTCAGCAGCAGCCCGTCCCACCGGTCGGCGGCCCGGGTGTCGCCACCGCTGTCCACGGCCGCCTCCCAGGTCCGGCGGAACTCGTCGAGCGCGGCGGCGTACGTGCGCTTCCCCCGGTAGTTCTCCGGCCACAGCAGGCGAAAGCGCCTGCGCCGGGCCAGCCGCCATTCCCAGCCCAGCTCCCAGAGCTTCAGGTGCAGGCGTTCCGCGAGCGACCAGAGCGAACGGAGCGGGACCGTCATGAAACCCGCGTTGAGGGTGGGGCCCGTGGTGTCCCGGGTGGGAAGTACGGCGGTCGTACGGCCCCGGTGCCTGGCGAACACCCGGTCGGCCAGCTGGGCGTCGGTCCCGGCCTCGTGGTCGGCGACGTCGCAGAGCAGGTCGTAGGCGGGCAGCCGCAGCCGGCCCGCCTCGTCGGGGGCGTTCTCACGCAGTTGCCCGGCGATCCTCGCGATCAGCTCGGTCCTGGAGCCGCCGCGCCAGTCGACGTGCGCGTACGGCGTGCACGGCACGACGCCCCGCGCCCTCGACGAGCGCTGGAGGCCGAGCTCCAGGGCCTCCAGGGCCTGCTGGGCCTCCTCCGGTCCGGTGCGCAGCACGACGGGCGGGTGCTTGGGGCCGCGTTTCGACAGCCGTGACCGGCCGCGCACCGCCTTGCGGTAGGCCTCGGTGAACTCGCCGCTGTGGTCCCAGCCAGGAAACTCGGGCATCTTCTGTCTCCCCCGACAGCCGTGGGGGATGAGCGTGCACCGCACGGTGACGAACCGTCAACCGCCTTGTGCGCGCTCGGAGTTCACCCGTCACTTCAGCACCAGGACCACCAGGGCGGTCGTCGCTGCGGTCTCCGCCACGCCGCCGAACACGTCACCGGTGACGCCTCCGAAGCGGCGCACGCAGTGCCGCAGCAGCAGATGGGCGGCGCCGAGCGCGACCAGTACGGCGGCGGCGTACCGCGGCGCGGCGTACGGCCCGGACCACGCGCCCGCGCCGCTCGCGCAGACGGCGGCCACCAGGCAGGCGACGGCGAACGCCGCCCACGTCGGGACCGTCCCCGCGACGGCCGCGCCGAGCCCCTCCGGGCGGGCCGCGGGGACGCCCGTACAGGAGGCGAGCGTCAGGGCGAGTCGGGCGGCGACGGCCGAGACGGCGGCGCCGGCCGCGCCGTGCGCCCACCCGGCGGCGTACAGCTCGTACAGCGCGGCGACCTGGGCGAGGAGCGTGAACAGCAGTGTGATGACACCGAACGGGCCGATGTCCGACTGCTTCATGACGCGCAGCGCCTCCTCGGCCGGTTTCCCGCTGCCCAGCCCGTCGGCGGTGTCGGCGAGGCCGTCGAGGTGCAGACCGCGGGTCAGGACGGCGGGTACGGCGGCGCTCGCCACGGCGGCGAGCAGCGGCCCCGCCCCCAGCCCCAGGAGTGCGCCGCCGGCGGCCGCCGCGCACAGACCCACCGCGACCCCGGCCACGGGAGCGCACAGCATCCCCGCGCGCGCCGCCTCACGGTCCCAGCGGGTCAGGCGTACGGGAAGGACGGTGAGCGTGCCGAACGCGAAACGTATGCCGTCCCGCAGGAGGGAGGCCGCGGCGAGGAGAGAGGTCACGGCGCGCACGCTAGTCGCCCGGGACGGCCGGTAAGTTGCGCATAACGCACAAAAGCCTCCAGAGGGGAAGCGAGTGGCATGGGTCACTGGTGGTATCGCAACATCCTGGAGCCGGGGAAGCTCCCCCTGCTGCTGGCCCTGCTCTCCTTCATCCTGTCGTTCCTGATCACCCGCACCATCACCCGGCTGATCCGGGCGGGCCGCGGGCCCTTCAGGAACGTCTCACCGGGCGGTCTGCACATCCACCACGTGGTTCCCGGCGTGATCCTGATGACGATCGGCGGATTCGGCGCGGTGGCCACCGGAGCCCACGGCATCAGCTCGGCGCTCTGCGCGGTGATCTTCGGCATCGGCGCCGGGCTGGTCCTCGACGAGTTCGCCCTGGTCCTGCACCTCGACGACGTCTACTGGAGCGAACAGGGCCGGCAGAGCGTGGAGGTCGTGGTCGTCACCGCCGCGCTGGTGGGGCTCGTCCTCATCGGATCCGTGCCGTTCGGCGTCGACCAGCTCACGCCGGACGAGGAGCAGAGCCGGGGCGTCGTCGTGCTGAACGTCTGCTTCAACTTCCTCCTGGCGATCATCTCCCTCACCAAGGGGAAACTGCTGACCGCGCTCTTCGGCACGGTCGTGCCGCTGGTCGCGCTCGTCGGCGCGATCCGGCTGGCCAAGCCGGGCTCCCTGTGGGCCAGGCACGCCTACCGCCGGCGCCCCAAGGCCCGCGCCCGCGCGGCGCTGCGGCGGTGGCACCACGACCGCCGCTGGTCGGGGCTCAGCCGCAAGTTCCAGGACATGATCGGAGGCACCCCCGACCGGACGCCGTCGCCCGAGCCGTCGCCCGAGCGGAAGTGAGCGGTCACCGCCGGGTCTCCAAGTGCTTGCGGTGCATCCACCCGGGCAGCCCGGGCGCTTCGAGGAAACCCTCGGCGCGGGCCGAGGCGAGGCCGATGCGCAACAGGTCGGAGCTCTTCTCGAAGAGCATGAACCGGGGCTCCCAGATCGGCCGGTACTTGGCGTTGGCCCGGTACAGCGACTCGATCTGCCACCAGCGCGAGAAGAAGCTGAGCAGCGAACGCCACATCCGCAGGACCGGCCCCGCGCCGAGCTTCGAGCCGCGTTCGAAGACCGACCTGAACATCGCGAAGTTCAGCGAGACCTGCGTGATCCCGATCTGCCCGGCGCGCTGGAGCAGCTCGATGACCATGAACTCCATCAGGCCGTTCTCGGAGTCCCGGTCCCGCCGCATCAGGTCGAGGGACAGGCCGTGCGGCCCCCACGGCACGAAGCTCAGTACGGCCCTCAGCTCCCCCTGCCCGTCCGCGCATTCGAGCATCACGCACTGCCCGTCCGCCGGGTCCCCGAGCCTGCCGAGCGCCATCGAGAAGCCGCGCTCGGTCTCCCCGTCGCGCCAGTCGTCGGCCCTGCGCAGCAGCTCGGCCATCTCGTCGTCGGGGATGTCCGCGTGGCGCCGGACGCGGACCGTGTATCCCGCCCGCTTCACACGGTTGTACGCCTGGCGCACCGTGCGCATCGCGCGCCCCTCCAGCGTGAACTCGGCGATCTCGACGATCGCCTCGTCGCCCAGCTCCAGGGCGTCCAGGCCGTGCCGCGCGTAGACGGTGCCGCCCTCCTCGCTCGCGCCCATCACGGCGGGGATCCAGCCGTGTTCGCGCGCCTCGGCCAGCCACGGCTCGATCGCGCCGGGCCACGCCTCGGGGTCGCCGATCGGGTCGCCGGACGCCAGCGACACGCCGCCGACGACCCGGTACGTGACGGCGGCCTTGCCGGTGGGGGACCAGACGGCGCTCTTCTCCCGGCGCAGCGCGAAGTAGCCGAGGGAGTCGCGCTCGCCGAACCGGTCGAGGAGGGCGCGCAGCCCGGCCTCGTCCTCCTCGGTGATCGGCTCGACGGTCCGGCGGGAGCGGAACGCGGCGTACAGGACGGCGAGGAGCAGCAGGGTGCTCATCACGTTGATGGTGACGTTGACCCAGCCCGGCGTGGTGATGCCCTGGAGGCGGGCGTCGTCGGGCGCCAGCGACACCAGCCGCATCACGCCGTACCGCCACCGGTCCAGGAACGAGGACCGGTCGTCGTCGGGCGCGGTGTTGCTGACCGTGACCAGGAGCGCGGCGATCAGCGAGGTGGCCAGCAGCCCGCCGAGGGCCACGACGGCCGCGAGCACCGGGTTGGAGCGGTCGCCCTTGGCGTAGAACTCGCGGCGGCCGAGCAGCAGGGCCGCCACGAACGCGGCGGTGAGGACCAGGGAGGCCCAGTTCTGCCAGTACTGCCGGACTTCGGGGAAGATCATCGCAAGGGCGAAGAGCAGCAGGAACAGCCCGCCGAGTACGGCGTTGAGGATCCAGGCGGCGCGCTTGCGGCGGCGCATGGTGATGGCCAGGAAGAGGGTGAAGGCGCCGGAGGCGAAGCCCGCCGTCAGCAGGTAGGGGGTGAAGTAGTCGTCGGTGTTGTGGCGCCGCAGGTCCTGGCCGAGCGAAACCCACACGGCGCTCAGGAAGTTGATGAACGTGACGACGCGCAGGTACCAGACGGCGAACGCCGCCGCGCGGCGCGAGCGGGGAGTGCCGCGCCTGTTCGTCGGGCTCGTTCGGGGCGTTCCTTCGGTGGCCAAGCGGACTTCTCCCATGAAACGCGATGATATGGGGCATCACGCCGTCGGGAGCGCGTGGGTGCGGCCGGTGGTCGCCGGCCGCACCCGCGGTCTAGTCCGTCGTGTGCGCGGTCCCGGCGACCGCCTCGCCGGGGGACGTGCCACCGGGGGGCGCGTCGTCGTCCCCGCCGGTTCCGTCCGGGCCGGCCGCCGTGTCCGCCCCGGGCTCCCGCTCGGGCAGCTCCGCCGCGAGGGCGGCGGCGGCCTGTACGAGGGGGAGCGCCAGCAGTGCGCCGGTTCCTTCCCCCACAGTGACGCCCTGGTCGAGCACGGGGTTGAGCGCCATCCGGTCCAGCGCCTTGGCCTGGCCCGGCTCCCCGCTCACCTGGCCCGCGAGCCACCAGTCGGGCGCCCGGAACGCGGCACGCTGGCCCACCAGCGCGCAGGCGGCGGAGACCACGCCGTCGAGGATCACCGGCGTACGCCGCACCGCGCACTGGAGCAGGAAGCCGGTCGCCGCCGCGAGGTCGGCCCCGCCGACGGTCGCCAGCAGTTCCAGCTGGTCGCCGAGCACGGGCCGTGCCCGGCGCAGCGCGTCGCGGATGGCGGCGCACTTGCGCATCCACGCCAGGTCGTCGATGGGGGCGCCGCCGCGGCCGGTCACCACGGAGGCGTCGGTGCCGCACAGGGCCGCGATCAGGGTCGCGGCGGCGGTGGTGCCGCCGACGCTCAGGTCGCCCAGTACGACGAGGTCGGTGCCGGAGTCGGCCTCCTCGTCGGCGATCGCCATGCCGAGGCGGACGGCCCGCTCGGCCTCGTCGAGGGTGAGCGCGTCCTCGACGTCGATACGCCCGGAGCCGCGCCGCACGCGGTGGCGCACGACGTCTTCGGGCAGCAGCTCCGGGTCGCAGTCGAGCCCCGCGTCGACGACGCGCACGGTCGCCCCGGCGCGGCGGGCCAGTACGGCGACGGGGCTCTCGCCGTCCAGCACGGCGCGCACGAGGCGGTGCGCGCCGCCGGCGGGCCGCGCGGAGACGCCGAGCTCGGCTACGCCGTGGTCGGCGGCGAACAGGACCACGCGGGGCCGCTCGATGGGCTTGACCCGTACGGACGCCTGCGCGGCCGACAGCCACTCGCCCAGCTCGTCGAGCCGGCCGAGCGCGCCGGGCGGCACGATCAGGCGTTCCCGGCGTTCCTCGGCATCGCGCCGGACGCCGCCGTCGGGGCGTTCGATCAGGTCGGAGAAGTCGTCGAGGTTAAGCGAGCTCATTCGCCGAACAGTACCGGCACGATTACTGACGCCCCGTCAGGGGTGCCACCGGTCCGGCGCGGCTCCTGCGGCACCGGCCCTTCATCGAACGTCACCGCACCGCCCCGCACCGGCCGGACGGCACCGCGCCGCCCCGCACCCCCCGGACGGCACCGCGCTGCCCGCACCGGCCAGCGC
>NZ_VBVX01000204.1 GCF_005981925.1 Streptomyces albidochromogenes | reverse complement strand
GCCATCGTGCGCCCCGGCGGCCGTACGGGCAGGCCCCCCGGGGTCGCGGCCTGCGCGGCGTCGTCGGAACCCTCGGCGGCGGCGCGCGAGGGCAGCGGCGGCAGCGCGGGCCGGTCGCCGGAGGCGGGCAGCGCGGCGGGGGCGGGGGCCTCCAGCACGGCCGTGGCCGTCTGCCCGGAGCCCTGGGCGGTACGCGGCTGCGCCGGCGCCCGGCCCGCCACCGGCACCGGACCGCGCTGCTGGGCCAGCAGCTGCGGCGAGAGCAGGACGACCACGCCGGTGCCGCCGCGGGAGGAGGGCCGGTAGTTCACGGAGATGCCGTACTTCGCGGCCAGGATCCCGACCACCGCGAGGCCGAGCCGGGTGCCCTGAAGGGCCGCCAGGTCGGTGGACCTGCCGGAGACCGCTTCCACGGCGCGGCGCATGGCGGCGTCGGACATCCGCAGGCCGCTGTCCTCGATGGTGACGACGATGCCCGCGCTGCGCTCCTCGACGTACACGTGGACCTCGTCGATGGGCGGCGAGAAGTTCGCGGCGTTGTCCATCAGTTCGGCGAGGAGGTGCATGACGCCCTCGGCGGCGAACCCGGCGATCGCGACGGTGCTCGCGGAGTGCAGCCGTACCCGGCGGAAGTCGGCGATGCGTCCGACCGCGCCCCGCAGGATGCTCTCCATGACGATCGGCTTGTTCCAGGCCCGGCTCGCCCGGCCGCCCATCAGGATGGCCAGCCGGTCGGTGAGCAGCCCGAGCTGCGAGGTGCTGTGGTCGAGCCGGAGCAGGTCGCTGAAGACGTCGGCGCCGTGCCGGTCCTGCATGTCGCGCAGGTCGGCCAGCATGCTGACGGCCCTGGCCTGCACCCGGCCGAGCGCCTTGGCGCTGGCGGCCTGCGCGGCGGCGGCGCGCCGCTCGCTGACGCCGAGTTCCCGCACCATCTGCTCCAGCAGGACGCGCAGGCGCCCCTCGCCGGGCATGTCGAGTGCGGCGAGCACCGTGTCGGCGGAGGCGCCGCGGCGCAGCGTCGCGACGGCGGCGGGCAGCGCGGTGGCCGACAGGCGCTCCAGGTCGGCCACGCCCTCGCCGAGCCGGCTTACGGCCTCGTCGCGGGCGGCTTCGGCCGCCGCCGTGCGGCGGGCCGCCTCGGCCAGCTCGGTGGTGAAGATGCGCAGGACGCTTTCGAGCTGCGGGTCGGTGGGGCGCTGGGCGGACGCCAGGGCGTCGTAGGCGTCCGAACCGTCGCGCAGGCGCTGGACCATCTGCGGCAGCGTGACGTTGACGAGGTGCGCCGTGTCGCCGGTGCTGCGGGAGATCCGCTCGTGCAGGGCGGCCTGCTCCCGGTGGGCGGCGCCCCGCGCGGCGGCGAGGCGGTCGGCCAGTACCGCGGCGGTGACCACGAGCGCGACGACGCACAGGCCGCCGGCGACGACGGCCCCGAGCACCCAGGAGCGCGCCGCGTCCGGGGCCAGTGCCACCGCGGTGCCGCCGGCCGCGGCGGCCACGGCGAGGCCGGCCGCCGACACGGTCCAGGGCGGGCGCCGTTCCGGTGCACGGCGCGGGCGGGCGGCGACGGGCAATGTCATAGCACGGTCCCTCATGCGGAGTGTGGGGGGCAGACGGCGGACGGGCCGTCATCTGGGCGCGGAAGGAGTGGAGTTGACGACGATGATCCGCTGATCCTTGGCCATGGTAACCACCGACCGTGAGACCTCTGGGCCGGGATCACCCTTGCCTCCGGCGCCTGCGCAGAACCTCCCGATTTCGCGCACCGACCGAAAGATCCGGAAGCGACGGATCAACCGCGCCCGGCGCCCCACGCCGTGCTCGGGCCGTGGGCCTCGGGGATGCCGGCGCGCACCTACTTCGGCGTACCGGAACCGGATCCCGCGCTGCCCGCCGCGATCTGTCCGCCCTCGCGCGTGGCCGCGCCCGGCGGTGACGCGCCGGCCTCCGCCGAGGCGGACGGGCGGAGTTCGCGCGGGCCGGCCAGCAGGTAGGTCAGGCCGAACCCGGCACCGACCACCGCCGCCCCGCCGACCGCGTCCAGCACCCAGTGGTTGGCGGTGGCGACGATGGCGCACAGGGTGAAGAAGGGGTGCAGCAGGCCCAGGAGCTTCATCCACAGCTTCGGCGCGAGCAGGACGACCACCAGGCCGCACCACAGCGACCACCCGAAGTGGAGCGAGGGCATCGCGGCGTACTGGTTGGTCAGCGCGGTCAGCGCGCCGTACTCGGGGCTCGTGAGGTCCTGCGGACCGTGCACCGTGTCGATGTAGCCGAGGCCCGGCATCAGGCGCGGCGGGGCCAGCGGGAAGAGCCAGAAGCCGACCAGCGCGAGGACGGTCGCGAAGCCGAGGGAGGTGCGGGCCCAGCGGTAGTCGGCGGGGCGGCGGGCGTACAGCAGCCCGAGGATCGCCAGCGGCACGAGAAAGTGGAACGAGGAGTAGTAGAAGTCGAAGAACGCTTCGACGCCGTCCGCCTTCGCCACCGCGTGGTTGATCCAGCGCTCGACGTCGATGTGCAGGAACTGCTCCACCGAGACGATGTGGCGGGCGTTCTCCTCGGCGGCGGCGCGCCCGCCCGCGGCCGCGGTGCGCACCTGCGAGTACGCCGAGTAGCCGGCGCGGATCAGCAGGAGTTCGAGGAGCAGGTTCGGGCGGGTGAGCACGCGGCGCCAGAAGGGCAGCAGCGGCACCCGGCTCCAGCGGCCCGCCACGGGTCTCGCGACGTCGGTGGGCAGCGGCTGGAGCCAGTACGGCGAGGTGCGCGGCAGGAACGGCACCGCGCACGCCGCCGCGAGCGCCGCCACGAGCAGCGCGTTGTCGCGGACCGGGATGAGCGGCCCCACGTTCGGCAGCAGCATCGTCCCCGGCAGCGTCATCACCAGGACGACGGCGGCGGGCCACACCAGCCGGTCCGAGGCCCGCCTGCCGACCCGGCCGACCACCGCGAGCAGCACCCACAGCAGTTGGTGCTGCCAGGCCGTGGGCGAGACGGCGACCGCGACGCAGCCGGTCAGGGCGACGGCGAGGAGCAGCTGTCCGTCGCGCGCGCAGCGGACGGCGCGCCGCAGCCCGACCACGGCGACGGCCGCGCCCAGCAGCAGGAAGAGGGCGATCTCCAGCGGCCCTTCGAGCCCGAGGCGCAGCAGCGCGCCGTGCAGCGACTGGTTGGCGAGGCTGTCGGGCCGTGCGCCGAGTCCGGCGCCGGCCGCATGGTGCACCCAGTACGTCCAGGAGTCCTGCGGCAGCGCGGCCCACGCCAGCGCCGAGCAGCCGGCGAAGGTGGCGCCGGTGGTGAGCGCCGCGCGTCTGCGCCCCGTGAACCACAGCAGGGGCGCGAACAGCAGCACCGTGGGCTGGAGGGCGGCGGCGATGCCGATGAGCACGCCCGAGCTGCGCTCTCCGCGCGCCTGGAAGCAGCCGAGGAGGACGAAGAGGACGGGGATGACGCTGGTCTGGCCGAGGTGGAGCGTGTTGCGTACGGGCAGGGACAGCATCAGCAGGGTGACGGCGACGGGCGCGGCGAGCAGGGCGGTTCGCCGGGAGACGGGCTTCGGCAACGCGCGGGCGACGACCATGCCCAGGACGGCGACGAGCAGCAGCGTCCCGAACGTCCAGGCCACCCCGAGGCTCTGCTCGGCGGAGCGGGCCAGCGGTTTCAGGACAAGTCCCGCGAACGGCGTACCGATGAAGCGGTCGGCGTCGTAGAGCGAGCCCGCCACGTGCAGTACGCCCTCTTCGCCGATCCAGGTCTCCAGGTCGGTGAGGCGCTCCCCCGGCGGCGTCCGCAGCAGCATCGCGATCTGCCGCACGCCGAGTGCGGCCACCACGGCCCAGAGTGCTATTCGGGCAGCTCCGACCCGGTCTCCGGCGCCCATCGCCCCGACGGCGCCGCCCGCTGCGCCCCGCTCCGCATTCGCCACGTCGCGCTGACCCTCCCCACTGTCCCCGCACCCGCGTACAGGGTGCGTAGAGCCTCGCACTGACCCGTCCAGAAGACGCAGGCAACCCCCGCTTCGCCTGACTGTCATCCGGTTTTGGCCGGAGGACCACGCTTTCCACCATCCCCGCCGCACCGGCCGGGCGCGAGGTGGATCACGTGCGAGGCGGGCGAGGACCCGTCACCGCCCGGCACCTTCGCCCAGGTTGCCGCCGGTCGGGTCGACGAAGAGCGATCAGCGGCACACCGTCGGTGAAGGCCGCGACGACGCGGGAGGAGGCCCGGGAACCGCGGGCTTCGTACGGTTCGCCGGACCCGTGCGGCAGGATGGGCGCATGAGCATCGTGAAGATCAATGTGCTGTCCGTCCCCGCCGAGCAGCGCGAGGTACTGGAGAAGAGGTTCTCGGCGCGGGCCGGTTCCGTGGAGAACTCCGACGGCTTCGAGTGGTTCGAACTGCTGCGCCCCGTCGAGGGCACCGACCAGTACCTCGTCTACACGCGGTGGGCCGACGAGGCGTCGTTCCAGGCGTGGATGGAGGGGCCGATGAAGGCCGCCCACCAGGGCGGCCCGGGCGCGGGTGAAGGCGGCGAGCGTCCCAGGCCCGCCGCCTCCGGCTCCACACTGTGGTCGTTCGAGGTGGTCCAGCAGGCCGGTCCGAAGAACGGCTGACCTTCCCTTCGCCCCGCACGGTTCGCGTCACATCCGCAACAGGCGCTCCGTCATCTCGCGGTACGTGCGCAGGGCCACCCGCAGTTCCTCCGTCTCGGCCTCGCGGTCCTTGCCCGCCCAGGCCGAGCGGAGGGAGCCGCGCCGTTCGGCCGCGGCCTCGGTCAGGCGCCGGGACGCCTCCTCGAAGACGCCGTCGGCCTCCTCGACCGCGCGCCGGGGGCCGTCCACGAAGGTGTTGACGGCCTGCTGGAGACGCAGCGCCAGCTTGTCGCGCTCGCCCTGCGGGAACAGCGGTGCCTCGGCCGGCTCCGCGTGACCGGTCCCGGCGGCACCGGTCCCGGCGGCGCCCGTGCGGGCGGTCCCCGCCGAGTCCGCGTGGTCGGCGGCCAGGGAGCGCGCGGACTGCGCGTGAGCGGCCCCTGAAGGGGCCGGCGCGGTCACCGGGGCCGCCGGTCCGGCAGGGGGCACGGGTTCGGCGCCGGGGAGCGGGCCGGGGCCGGTCGGCGTCCGGGTGTCGCCCGAGGGGGCGGCGGCCGGCGGTCGCTGCTGGTTGCCGGGGTTCTGATCGGCGTCGTACGTCATCAGGCACCACTGCCCTTCGGGTGGTGGCCCTTGCCCAGCGACCACGGGGTGTGCGAGCGGCCGCGGCGGTCGTCCGCGCGCTGCGGGCGGTGCCTGCCGCTGTCCGCCGGCTTGGCGGTGACGAGCGTCTCGAAGAGCTCGCGCGCTTCGAGCATGGCCTCGCGCATCTGCTCCGTGCTGCTGTCGGTGTGCGCCGCGCGGTGCACCCTGCGGTAGCCCTGCACGCTGTCGGCGTGGTGCACGGACAGCGCGGAGACCTGCTCCTCGTACTGCCCGTCGGCCGGGAAGCCCCGGTCGGCCGCGAGTCGCGCCAGCAGCCGGTCGGCCTCGGCGACGGCGCGCTGCGGGGAGTCGACGAACTGCTCCTGGACGGCCGCCCAGCGGGCCACGTACTGCTCGCGGATCTCGGGGGGCAGCGGCCTCGGTTCGATCGACCCGTGCCGCTTCACGCGCTCTTCGAGCTCGCGCTCGGCGGCTTTCGTGTCGCCGTCGTGGCGGGCGACGACCCTGTCGTATTCGGGACCGAACCGCCTCTTCAGCCCGTGCCCGCCGCCGCCCTCGCGCCGCCGGGCGACGAGAAGGACTGCGACGAGGAGAACGACGACCACCGCTATCAGGGCGATGATCCACACTGTGGACATGTCTGCCTTCCCGGTTCTCGGTCTGTCAACGGTCTGTACCGCAGCGGGTTGCCCGTAATCCGTTGGCCAAACGGTTGCGGGCTCCGGTAGGGACATGACCATGACCTGGCACGTGATCCCCGAGCGCTACGACACCCCCGAGTCGACGGCCCTGCGCCGCGCCTACTACGACGAGGTGGCCAGCCGGTACTGGGGACGCCCGGCGACCGAGCGGGAGATCGACGAGGGGCTGACCGACGACGGCGTCGAGCGCCTCGCGCGGCCCACGGGTGAGTTCGTCGTCGGCCGGTACGACGGCGCGCCGGCGGCCTGCGCCGGGCTGCGGGTGGTCGACGCGACCACCGCCGAACTGACGCGGGTGTACGTGCGCCCCGCCTTCCGGGGCACCGGCGGCGGCGCGCTGCTGCTGGCCGCGGTGGAGACGGCGGCCCGCGAACTGGGCGTCGGGCGCGTCCGGCTGGACACCCGCGACGACCTGGTGGAGGCCCGCGCGCTGTACGCACGGCACGGGTACGAGGAGGTGCCGGCGTTCAACCGGGGCCCGTACGCCGAGCACTGGTTCGCCAAGTCGCTGTGAGGCGACCGCCCGGCACGCCCGTGCGGGGCGCCCGGGTCAGAGGTGGTGATCGGGTACGGGCCCCCGGGTGTGCGGCCGGTCCTCGTCGGAGCCGCCCACGTCGGCGCTCAGCTCCTCGACGAGCTTGACCAGGTCGGTCGGCCGGTCCGGCCCCCACCAGTCGCCGAGCAGTTCGGCCAGGGAATCCTCCCGGGCCTTCGTGAGCTTGGCGGCGGCCTCCCGCCCCTTGTCCGTCAGCACCAGTTGCAGGGCGTCGCGCGCGGCGAGCCCGCGCTCCTCGATCTGCCGGGAGGCGTCGGTGATGACCCGCAGCGGCACCGGTGTCAGGTCGGCGAGCCGGGCCGGTTCGACGGCGCCGGCGCGCTGGATGCGCAGCAGCAGCCAACTCGCGGCGGGCAGCAGGTCGTAGCCCGCCTTCGCGGTGATCTTCTCGTAGATGTGGCGCCGCCCCTCGCGGGTGGTGAGCACCGACAGGGCGCGGACGCATTCGTCGTACGAGGAACGCTCGACCGGGTTGGACGCCAGCGTCTGGCCGGCGTCGGGCGCCGTCACCGACTTGCGCAGCCTGTCCTCCTTGAGGAACCAGGCGATCGCGAAGGCGATGAGGACGACGGGCGAGGCGTAGAGGAAGACGTCCGTGATCGACGTGGAGTACGCGTGCAGCACCGGGGGGCGCAGGCCGGGCGGCAGGAGGGCGATGGCCCTCGGGTCGGCCGCCACCTGGTCGGGGCCGGTGCCGGGCGGCACGGGCTGGCCCGCGAAGGCGCTGTCGAGTTTGCCGGTCAGCCGGTTGGTGAAGACGGTGCCGAAGACCGCGACGCCGAACGAGGCCCCGATGGAGCGGAAGAAGGTCGCGCCGGAGGTGGCCACGCCGAGGTCCTCGTACGGGACGGCGTTCTGCGCGACGAGCACCAGGACCTGCATGACCAGGCCGAGTCCGGCGCCGAAGACGAAGAAGAAGGCGCTCATCTCCCAGGTGCCGGTGGTCTCGGTCAGCTGGTGCAGCAGGAGCAGGCCGAGGGCGGTGACGCCCGTACCGGCGATCGGGAAGACCTTCCAGCGGCCCGTACGGCTGACGATCTGGCCGGAGGCCGTCGAGGTGATCAGCATGCCGAGCACCATTGGCAGCATGTGCACACCGGACATGGTGGGGCTCACGCCCTGCACGACCTGGAGGAACGTCGGCAGGTAGGTCATCGCGCCGAACATCGCGAAGCCGACGACGAAGCTGATGACGGCGACGAGGGTGAACGTCCGCAGTCGGAACAGCTTCAGCGGCAGGACCGGTTCGGCCGCCCTGCGCTCCACGAGGACGAAGCACACGAGCAGGACGGCCCCGAGGACCGTGAGCCCGATGATCTGCGCCGAGTCCCAGGCCCAGGTGGTGCCGCCGAGGGAGGCGACGAGGACGAGGCAGGCGGCGACGGCGGCGATGAGGGCGGTGCCGAGGTAGTCGATGGTGTGGCGGGATGTGCCGACCGGGATGTGCAGTACGGCGGCGATCACCAGGAGGGCGACGACGCCGATCGGCAGGTTGATGTAGAAGACCCAGCGCCAGCTGAGGTGTTCGGTGAACAGGCCGCCGAGCAGGGGCCCGAGGACGCTGGTGGCGCCGAAGACCGCACCGAACAGGCCCTGGTACTTGCCCCGTTCGCGCGGGGGCACGAGGTCGCCGACGATCGCCATGGACAGCACCATGAGGCCGCCGCCGCCCAGTCCCTGGACCGCGCGAAAGCCGATGAGCTGCGCCATGTCCTGCGCGACGCCGCACAGCGCGGAGCCGATCAGGAAGATGACGATCGCGGCCTGGAAGAGCTTCTTGCGGCCGTACTGGTCACCGAGCTTGCCCCACAGCGGGGTGGCCGCCGTCGCCGCCAGCATGTACGCCGTGACGACCCACGACAGGTGCTCCATGCCGCCGAGTTCGCTGACGATCGTCGGCAGGGCGGTGGAGACGATGGTCTGGTCGAGCGCCGCGAGCAGCATGCCGAGCAGCAGCGCTCCGATGGCTACGAGAACGGTCCGCCGGCTTTCGCCCGGTCCGGTGCCGGGTCCGGTCACCGGGAACGCGGCGGGAGCGCCGCTCGCTTGCTGGGCCATGGACTACTCCTCGGGTCCCCTGGGAGTCGTGCACCCTTCCATCCTGATCGTTGTGGGCCGATATGGCCTGCCGAGCCCGGACCGCGCTGGGCTTCCCGTCCGCCGGTCTGCATAATCGCTGCAGTTCGAGGGAGGGGACCCACGGTGAACGGACACACATGTCCTGAGTGCGGTACGGACCGGGGTGCCGCGTCCGAGGACGGCAGACCCGGGTGCGGGTGTGCCGAGCGGGCGGCGGAGGAGTTCCACCCGCTGCGGATACGTCCGTACGTCACGCACGGGCAGCCGCCGGCGTACGCCCCCGCGGCCTCTCCCGCGCCCGGCCGTGACGGCGCCCCCGCGCTCACGATGCCGCTGGGGGTGCTGAGCGCGGTGGAGCCCGGCGCGGGCGAGGCGTACGCGGATCTCCACGACGGCGCGGACACGGCGCCGTACGCCGCCGGTGACGCGGGCGCCACGGACGAGTTGTACGCTTTCGGCTCCCGTACGGAGCGTTCCGCGCGCCGCCGGGAGCAGCGCCGCGGGGGCCCCGCGCTGTGGCTCGCGGCGGGCGCGGCCGTCGTCGCGGTCGTGGGCGTCGCGGGGTTCGCGGGCGGGCTGTTCTCCGGGAGCGAGGAGCAGGAGTTCGCGCTGCCGGACCTGCCGACCAGCGCGCCGGCGACGGCGGACGCCCCTCGGGCGTCGGAGTCCGCCGCGACGCGCGCGCCGTCGGCGGGCGCGTCTTCCTCCCCCGGTTTCCCCGGCTCCTCGGCCTCGGTCGCCGTGGCGTCGGCGTCCGCGTCGGGCGTCGCGCCGGCGGCCGCCACGGCGCCGGGTCCCGCCGACGCGTCGGACGGCGCACCCGCCGGCCCGGAGCCGGACGCTGCGGTTTCGGCGTCGGCGCCGCCGGCGGCGCCGACCGGCGACGCCGAGGAGCGGGCCACGGAGCCCGCCGGGGCGGTGCTGAGCAGGGGCGACCGGGGGCCCGAGGTCTCGGAGCTCCAGGCGAGGCTGGCGCAGGCCCAGTACTACGACGGCCCGGACAACGGCCGGTACAACGACCGGCTGGAGCGGGCCGTGGCCGCGTACCAGGCGTCCCGGGGCATCGAGGGCGACCCCGCCGGGACGTACGGTCCGCACACCCGTCGGGCCCTGGAGGCGGAGACGCGGGAGCCCTGAGAAGAGCCGGAGTGGCGCGGAGCCCCCACTTTTTTGTATCGTGGAGAAACAAAGTGGCCTCCGCCCGTTTTCCCTGACCGGCGGGCGGGGCCGCTTGTCTTTTCTTCCGCTGCCTGGAGTACGCCGATGCCGGCCACCGACACCGTCCTGAACGCCCGCGCGCTCCTCCTCGACATGGACGGCACGCTGGTCAACTCCGACGCCGTCGTGGAGCGCGTCTGGCGCCGCTGGGCCGAGGAGCACGGCCTGGACCCGGAGGCGGCCCTCAAGGTCGTGCACGGCCGCCAGGGGTACGCCACCATGGCCGTCCTCCTGCCGGACCGCCCCGTCGAGCAAAACCACGCCGACAACCGCGAGCTCCTCGCCCAGGAGACCGCCGACGTGGACGGCGTCGTCCCCGTACCGGGCGCCCCCGCCTTCCTGGCCGCCCTCTCCGGCCTTCCGCACGCCCTGGTGACCTCGGCCGACGAGGCGCTGGCGCAGGCCCGTATGACGGCCGCCGGGCTGCCGATGCCGGCCACCCGGGTCACCGCCGAGCGGGTGGGCGCGAGCAAGCCGGACCCCGAGGGCTTCCTGAAGGGCGCGGCGGAGCTCGGCCACGCGCCGGCCGACTGCGTCGTGTTCGAGGACTCCGAGGCGGGCATCGCGGCGGGCCTGGCGGCCGGGATGCGCGTGGCGGGCGTGGGACCCCGCGCGGCCGCCCACCACCCGACGGTGCACGTGGACGACCTCACGCGGATCCGGATCGAAGCCCTCGCCGACGGGACGCTGAACCTGCGCGTCACCGCCTGACGCCCGCCCGCGGCCTTTCGGGCCGCCGCGCCCGTCAGCCGACGGCCGCCTCGTACAGGCTGAACGCCGCCAGGGCCAGCATCAGCGCCGCCGCCACCTTCGTGATCAGGGCCAGGGGTACGTACCTCATCAGGGTGCGGCCGCCCACGATGCCGATGGCCGCGACGGCCCACAGGGCCAGCACCGCGCCGACGCCCACGGACACCGGGTTGTCGTAGCGGGCCGCGAGGGTGGCCGTCATGATCTGCGTGAGGTCGCCGAACTCCGCGACCAGGATGAGCATGAAGCCCGCCCCGGAGACCTTCCAGAACGACTGGTCGGCGGGGGCCTTCACCTCTTCCTCGCCGTCGTCCTTCTTGAAGAGCAGCACCAGCGCGCCCGCGAGGAAGAGCACGCCCACGACCGCCTGCACCAGCCGGTGCGGCAGCAGGGTCAGGACGCTGCCCGCCGCGATGGCCAGGGCCACGTGCACGGCGAAGGCGGCGGCGACGCCCGCGAAGACGTACGACGCGCGGTAGCGGGTGCCGAGCACGAGTCCGGCGAGGGCGGTTTTGTCCGGCAGTTCGGCGAGGAAGACGGTGCCGAAGGTGATCGCCATGACGGTGAAACTGATCACGGGAGGTGGGTTCCTCAATCGGTCGGGCTGCGCGCGCCGAGAGAAACCTGCGTGGATCAGGGGTCGCTTCGGCACGGCAGCGTCGTAGAAGACAACAACACTGCGGCCGAAGGTCTCGCTGGCGGCCGTGAGTCCCATGGGACTCCTGTCCGCCTCCGGGCGCCGGCTGAGGCGTGCTCAGCAGTATGTCGACGGTCCGGCGAAGAGCTACTCCCCTTCTGCTCCGTACAGGGTACGCGACCGGGTCCCGGCCCGGTCAGGGACCTTGGCCCCGCCGCTCCCGCGCCCCGTCGCGGTGCAGCCGCCCCCGCGCGACCAGTTCCAGCACCGCCGCCACCGCGACCGCCTGCACCGCGAGCAGGGCGACCAGGACGAACAGCTGCACCACCCCGGCGAGCAGCGGCGACGCGCCGCCCAGCAGCATCCCCACGAAGGCGCCCGGCAGGGTGACCAGGCCCACCGTCCTGGTCTGGTCGAGACCGGGCAGCAGCGCGTCCGAGGCGGCGGGGCGCGCGACCTCCAGCCGGGCGTCGCGGTCCGGCAGGCCGAGCGCCATGCCCGCCTCCACCTCCCCGCGCCGCACCGCGAGCTCGTCCAGCGCCCGCCGCCCGCCCAGCACCGTCGCGGTGAGGGCGCCGCCGATGAGGATGCCGGTGACGGGCACGAGCGCGATTCCGCCGGCCGGCACGAGGCCGGTGAGCAGGAGCGCGGCGACGACCGGGAGGACGCCGGCGGCGATCGGCACGGCGGCCCACCACCAGGTGCCGTTCGGGGTGACGCGGCGCCCTGCGGTGCGTACGGCGACGGCGTACATCAGGGCGAGGAAGGCGAGCAGCAGCCATCCGGAGCGTACGACCCAGCCGATCAGGAGCGAGACGGCGACGAGCTGGACGGCGGCCCGCACCCCGGCGGCGGCGACCGAGCGGGCCCGGCCGCGGGACCCGTCGTCGGACAGGCGCGCGCAGGCGACGACCGTGACCGCGACCGCGAGCAGTACGGCGAGCACCGCCGCGAGGGTGCCGCCGACGGGCAGCAGGACCTGGGCGTCGGCGGCGAGGGGTGTCGCGGGCGGGGCGGGCACCGCTCAACTCTAGGACGGTGGAGGAACGGTGTCGGAACGTCAGAAGTCTTGATGTGACGTGCTCATGTCGTCACGCTGTTACCTGGCGCCCATCCCCCGGCAACCCGGCGCCACCAAGCTGACCGAGCCCGGCGACGGGCGGCACCGGCACGGTTCCATCCCGTCCGCCCACCC
>NZ_VBVX01000203.1 GCF_005981925.1 Streptomyces albidochromogenes | reverse complement strand
GGTGTGCGTGCCGACGAGGACCCGGCCGGTGTGCGTGCCGACGACGGGCCCGCGGAGTACTCCGAACCGCTCCGCGCCGCCGCTCCGCGCCTGCGACCCACCTGCGGCGACCCCGCCTCCCCCGACTTCCCGATCACCACCCGCCTGCGCGGCGGCCCCGACTCCTACCGCGCGGGCGGCGCGGCCGCGCGATGGTCGCTGGAGCTGACGAACACGACGGACCGGAGCTGCCGCAACATCCACCCCGTCGTCGTCCTCATGGACGGGCGGCGGCAGCTCGAACCGGACCAGGTGGAGCTGGCCTTCGAGGACAGCGCCGGGCGGTGGACCGACGTACCGATCGAGACCACCGACGAGGACGAGCACATCGGCGTCTTCGACGGCGGTGTCCCCGGCTTCACCGTGGGCGCCGACCGCACCGTCACCGTCAAGGTACGGCTCGGCTTCGCCGCCGGCGCCGCTCCCGGCCGCGCCGTCGTCAACGCCGCCGTCGTGCAGCGGCAGCCCGCCGACGGCGAGTGGGTCGGCGCGTCGAAGGACTACCGCTTCACCATCACGGGCCGCGAACCGGACGGCGACCCCGACCCCGACCCCGACCGTGACCGCGAGGCCGAACCCGACCCCGGCCGGTCCCGCGACCCGGGGCGCGATCCCGAACCCGATGCCACGCTCGGGCCCCGCATCGGCGACGACGGTACGCCGCGCGTCCGCGAGCGCCCCTACTCCCTCGCCATGACGGGCCGCGCCCCCGGTCCGCTCCTCGCGCTCGGTGCCACCGCCGGCGCGCTGCTCCTCGGCGGCGGGGTGCTGGTGGCCGTGTCCCGGCGCCGGTACGTGACGCCGATGCGCTGGATGACGCCGACGCGCTGGATGACGCCGACGCGCCGGAAGACGCCGACGCGCGGGACGGGGCGTCGCGCCCGATGAGCGCCGATGGCTGACCGCACCCCCACCGGCGCCGGGCACGGCCGGGCCGTCGTACCGCTGGTGCGGATGACGGCCCGGCGCCGCGACGAGGCGCACCGGGCGGCGACACCGCTGGAGCTGTTCTTCGACCTGTGCTTCGTCGTGGCCGTGGCGCAGGCCGGTGGACGGCTGGTGCACGCGGTGGCCGAGGGCGACCCGGGGCACGGGGTCACCGGATACCTCTTCGTCTTCTTCGCCATCTACTGGGCGTGGGTCAACTTCACCTGGTTCGCGTCCGCCTACGACTGCGACGACGTCCCGTACCGCATCGCCACGCTGGTGCAGATCTCGGGCGTGCTCGTCCTCGCCGCCGGGGTCCCGCGCGCCTTCGACCACGCCGACTACGGGGTCGCGGTCCTGGGCTACCTGATCATGCGGGTGGCGCTCACGCTCCAGTGGCTGAGGGCCGCGCACAACGAGACGGGAGCCGCGCGCGTGGCCGCCCTGCGCTTCGCCGCCGGGCTGGTGGTGGTGCAGTTGGGCTGGGTGGTACTGCTGTTGCTGCCGGACGCGGCCTGGGGGTGGGGGTTCGTACCGCTGGCCGCCGCCGAGCTCGCCGTCCCGGTCTTCGCCGAGAGCCGCCACGAGACCAGCTGGCATCCGCACCACATCGCGGAACGCTACGGCCTGTTCACCATCATCGTCCTCGGCGAGACCATCGCCGCCGCCACCGTGGCCGTGCAGTCGGCCCTCGACGAGTCGGCGGCGCTGGACGAGCTGCTGCCGATCGCGGCGGGCGGCCTGGTCATCGTCTTCGCCGCGTTCTGGATCTACTTCGCCGTACCGATCCACGAGTACCTCCACTCGAACCGGCAGGCGTTCTTCTGGGGGTACGGCCACTACCTGATCTTCGGCTCCGCCGCGGCGATCGGCGCGGGCATCGAGGTTGCGGTCGAGCAGGCGACCCACCACGCGCACATCTCCACGCTCGCGGCCTCCCTCGCCGTCACGGTGCCCACCGCGCTCTTCATGATCACGGTGTGGCTGGTGCACGCCCGCCACTTCAAGCGGGGCACCGCCCAGAACCTGGTCCTGCTGGTGGGCGCGCTGCTGGTCCTGCCCGCCGGCTTCGCCGGGCACTGGGCCGTGCCGCTGACCGGGCTGATCGCGGCGGGCACGGTGGCCGTGGGGGTGTACCTCTCCGTGCGGGGCGGCGCGGGGGAGCCGGCCGGGCGGGCGACGGGCTGAGCGGCGGAGGGTTGGCCGGGCGTTCAACATCGTCTGCGACCATCCAGGGCGTGGACTACCCGAAGGACTACCCGTACGCGCAGGACCAGGACCCGGGGGCGCCGATCCGCTCCGGCGTCCCGGAGCACGGCCGCGTTCCCAAGTACTACGCCGTCAAAGCCCATATCGCCGCGCTGATCGGCGAGTTGGGGGAGGGCGGACTCCTGCCGACCGAGCGTGATCTCGCCGTACGGTACGAGGTCTCGCGCGAAACCGTGCGGCAGGCGCTGCGCGAACTGCTCCTGGAGGGCCGCCTTCGCCGGCAGGGGCGGGGCACGGTCGTGGCCGGGCCGAAGCTCGAACAGCCCCTGGCGCTGGCGAGCTACACGGAGGGCGTACGCCGCCAGAACCGGCGGCCCGGGCGCCACCTCATCGGGCTCGACCGCTTCCCCTGCCCTGCGGCCCTCGCGGCCGACGTAGGGGTGGAAGCGGGGGATCCCCCGGCGCCGACGCGAAGCTCGTGCTCGACGGTGACGCCGACGGCTACACCGGCCACGACGCGACCATCGCCGCCACCACCGAGTCGGTCCTGCGCGACCAGAACCCGGACGTCCTCTTCGTCTACTTCGGCCAGACCGACATCGTCGGTCACAACTCGGGCGCCGCGAGCCCCAAGTACCTCGAAGCGATCGACGTCCAGGACGCCTACGTCGGCCGCCTCCTCGCCGCGATCAGGGCCCGGCCGACGTACGCCTCCGAGCGCTGGACCGTCGTCGTCACCACCGACCACGGCCACACCGACGCCGGCGGACACGGCGGAAGCGCCGTCGAGGAGCGCCGTACGTTCGTCCTCGCCCAGGGCCCCGGCATCGCGGCCGGCGCCCGGCCGGTCGACACGCGCCTCGTCGACGTGGCCGCCACCGTCTTCAAGCAGCTCGGGATCACGCCCGACCCCGCCTGGGGCCTGGACGGCAAGCCGGTCCAGGAGCGGTCCGCCGACCCCTTCGACACCCTGTACCCCGTGCTCTCCGGGCGGGTCGACGAGACCGGCATCCCGGCAGGGCTCCTCGGCTTCACGCACACCGCGCCCAGCGGCTGGTCGGTCATCAACAACGCCATGGGCACCGGCGGCACGGCCGAGTGGCGCGGCTGGTCGTTCGCCACCGACGAGTTCTGGTCCAGGACCCAGCGCGACCAGCCCCGCGAGCTCAACGTCCGCGCGCGCGGCGTCTTCGCGGTCGCCGACTCCGACGAGTGGGCGGACAAGACCTTCTCCGGCACGTACGACTCCACGCTCGTCACCCCGGCGTACGCCGTCGGCGGCAAGAGCACCGTCACGCTCGACTTCACCACCTTCTACCGCCAGGAGGGCAGCCAGAGCGCCCGCGTCCTCGCCTCCTGGAACGGCGGCACACCGGTCGCCGTCCGGTCGTACACGGCGGACGTCGTCTCGCAGCCCCAGTCGCTGACCCTGAACGTCCCCTCCGGGGCCACCAGCGTCGGCTTCCGCTTCCACTACACCGGCAGCAACAACTGGTACTGGGTGATCGACGGGGTCAAGATCACAGCAGCCTGATTAGGCTGGGGGCGCCCGGACGGTGTGGTCCGGGCGCCCCCAGCGTTGTTTTGCGTACGGCAGGAGTCCGGCACATGGCAGAGCGCAAGCCGATCGAATCGTGGCTGACCGACATGGACGGCGTCCTCATCCACGAGGGAACGCCCATCCCCGGCGCCGATGCCTTCATCAAGCGGCTCCGTGAGTCGGGCCGGCCCTTCCTGGTGCTGACGAACAACTCGATCTACACCGCCCGCGACCTGCACGCCCGCCTGTTCCGCATGGGCCTGGACGTGCCGGTCGAGAACATCTGGACCTCGGCGCTCGCCACCGCCCAGTTCCTCGACGACCAGCGGCCCGGCGGCACGGCGTACGTCATCGGCGAGGCGGGACTGACCACCGCGCTGCACGACATCGGGTACGTCCTGACCGACCACGACCCGGACTACGTGGTGCTCGGGGAGACGCGAACGTACAGCTTCGAGGCCCTCACCAAGGCCATCCGGCTCATCAACGACGGCGCCCGCTTCATCTGCACCAACCCGGACGAGACCGGCCCGAGCCGGGAGGGGCCGCTGCCCGCCACCGGAGCCGTCGCCGCGCTCATCACCAAGGCCACCGGCAAGGACCCGTACTTCGCGGGCAAGCCCAACCCGCTGATGATGCGGACCGGGCTCAACGCGATCGGCGCCCACTCCGAGACCAGCGCCATGATCGGCGACCGGATGGACACCGACGTGCTCGCCGGGCTCGAAGCGGGCATGGAGACGTTCCTGGTGCTCACCGGCCTGACCGGCCCGGCGGACGTCGACCGCTACCCGTTCCGGCCCTCGACGATCGTCGACTCGATCGCGGACCTCGTCGACCGCGTCTGACCGGCCCCGCCGTCCGTCCCACGGCGGGCTCCAGGGGCCCGTACGGCCCAAAGACGGGCCCCTGGAGATGCGGAAACGGCCCGTACCGGTGAATCTCCTATTACCAGGAGGTTCACTATGCGCTCAATACAGCTCGCTCTGTGTGCCGGTGCGGCCGTCGCGGCGGTCATGGCGCCCGCGGCCACGGCACACGCCGCCACCACCGAGAACGACGGCGGGGGCCGGGTCCTCGTCACCCCGTCCACCATCGCTCCGGGAGGAGAGGTGGACCTGCGCGTCGACGTGTGCCGGGGCAGACACGCCACCGGCACGTCCGACGCCTTCGCGGCGCCCGCCCACTTCAGCCCCGCCGCCGACCGCGGCGACCTCTTCGCCGAGGCCCGCATCCGGTCGGACGCCGAGGCCGGCGACTACGAGATCTGGGTGCGGTGCAAGGACGGCGGCCAGGCCAACGGCACCGTCACGGTGGTCCACCACCACAAGCCCACGCACCACCCGACCCACCACGCCACCCCGATCGCGCCCGTCCACGCGGGCGGCGGCGGCACCGCCGAGACCGCCGCGGCCGAGGAGGGCGGGCCCGGGACTCCGCACACGGTGATCGGCCTCGTGCTGGCGGGTGTCGCGGCGGTCGCCGTTGCCTTCCGGAGCGTACGCCGCCGTCGTACGGACTCGGACTGACATGTCCGCCGAGGACCGCCCGGCCGGTGGCGGCGGACGGCTGCTGACCGGCGTCGCGTGGGCCGTGCTGCTGCTCGGCCTGTGGCTGTGGGGCCGGGAGATGACGGACGGCAGTTCGGCGCCCACCACCGGAGACGTGGCCGCCGTCGGCCGCCCGCTGGGAGCGCCGCTGCCTCCCGCGCACGCACCCGTCGAGGGCGCGGCGCCGCGGCACGTCACGGTGCCCTCCATCGGCATCACGGCCCCGGTCGTGCCCCGCGGACTCGACGCGTCGGGCGCCGTCGACCCACCGCCGTACCACCAGCCGTCGAAGGTCGGCTGGTACGAGGACGGAACGAAGCCCGGCGCCCGGGGAGTAGCCCTGCTCGTCGGTCATGTCGACACCGAGAGCAAACCGGCCGTCTTCTACGGTCTGAGCGCGGCCCGCCCCGGCGAGAAGGTCCGGCTCGCGCGGGCCGGCGGAGAGAGCCTGGAGTTCACGATCGACGACATCCAGGTCTTCACCCGCGAACGCTTCGACCCCCGGAAGGTGTACGGCCCCCGCGAGAGCGACCGGGCGGAGCTGCGCCTGATCACCTGCGGGGGGACGTACGACAAGAAGGCCCGCACCTACACGGCCAACGTCGTGGTCTCCGCCTACCTGACGGGTACGGGCAGGAGCTGACGGGAGCGGGCCGGGGCCGGCCCGCTCCCAAGAGCCGGTCGCCCCTAGGCCGCCACCGGCGCCGCCGCCGGAGCGGTGCGGCCGGCGGCGCGCAGGCCCAGCGCGCCGAAGACCCCGGCGAACACCGCCCACAGCACCGCGTGCGAGGCCAGCGACAGGACGCGGAAGTCCCACAGCAGCGTCGCCGCCACCGGGACCTCGTCCGGGTTGCCCGGCAGTGCGAAGAGCACCGCGAGCGTCGCGACCCCGGTGAGAGCCACCGCGACCTGCCGCACCGGGAGCGGCCGGCCCGCGAGGCGTACGTACACCTGCCACGCCAGCACCATGCCGAGGACGCCGATGACGACGGCGGCCAGCCACAGGGCCTGGCGGTCGGCAACGGTGCCCGAGTCGCCCACGCCCGGCGGGTTCGCCGGATAGCGCAGCCCCGGCAGCAGCGAGACCGCGACGAACGCGGCCGCGCCGAAGGTGAGGGCGCGCGGCCACGGCCGTTCGGCGAGGCCCGTCCGGCGGTGCACCAGGGCGTACGCGAGGGCGAACAGGACGCCCAGCGCGAGCCCGGCGACGACCGCCGTGACGACCAGGCCGAAGTGCTGGGTCGAACGGGAGAACAGTTCCTCGTGGTGCTGGACGGCCGTGGCCGCCGCACCGTGGGCGTGCTCCTCGGCGGAGCGCGCCTCTTCCAGGCGGATCGCACGGTCCATCACGGGCTCGGCGAGCAGGAGCGAGAAGAGGCCGGCGGCAAGACCGGCCGCCCCGCCCGCCGCGAGTCCGCGCCCGAGCAGGGGGAGTACGGGTGTCGACATGGTGCGTACGGCCCCGATCAGTGGCAGGGGGCACCGAAGAGGTGCCGGCCGTCGTGCGCGAACTCGTGCAGGTAGTCGCCCGTCGCCGCGACGACGGTGCCGTTGTCCATGAAGACCGCGTACAGCGCGACCACGGCGAGGATCGCCGCGGCGGCCATGATCAGCCAGTCGCGCGTGGTGGTCGTGGCGGACTCGACCGCCGCGGTGTCGGCGTGCTGCGCGGTGTGCAGTGACATACCGGTGTGCCTCCTTCTGGGGTTTCCACGCCCCAAAGCAGGAGGACGACGGGTCAGTTCCTGACTTCCGTACGGGCAGCGCTCGGCTCTCGTACGGTCACAGTGGCGGGACCGTCCCGGGTTCGCACCGGGTTCCTGTCCACCGTCGCCTCGATGTGTGGAGTTGTCCCACGGAGAGTCCCAGCCCGGCTGAGCACTGTCAACAGGCCAGTGCCCGCACGCCCCCCGCCCCCGGCCGGTGTGTCAGGATGGTTTCGACCGGATGTGTCCGGGGAGGGGCCGGGGGGTCCTCAGCAAATCTTCAGCGCGTCGTTGAGCGCAGCCAAGGGGGAGTGGATGTACGGCAGTTACAGCGGCCGTAGGCGCAAGGGTGTCCGGGTGGCCGCGGTGGGGGCCGTGGGGGCCGCGCTGCTCCTGGCGGGATGTTCCTCCTCCGGGGGTGACGGGGGCGACGATTCGGGCCTGCCGCCGATGAAGCAGCAGCCGAAGGGCAGCGACCCGTACTGGGTCAATCCGGAAGGAAACGCCGCCAAGCAGGCCGGGGCGCTCGCCAAGAAGGGCGAGGACGAGAAGGCCGAGCTCATCAGGAAGATCGCCGAGCAGCCGACCGCCGAGTGGATCGGCCCGGAGAACGCCGAGGCGCAGGCGAAGGGGTACACCGAGGCGGCCGAGAAGGCCGACCGCGACGCCCTGCTCGTCCTCTACAACATCCCGCACCGCGACTGCGGCCAGTTCTCGAAGGGCGGCGCCGCCGACGGCAACGCCTACCGGACCTGGACGGACCAGGTGGCCAAGGGCATCGGCGACCGCCCGGCCACCGTGATCCTGGAGCCCGACGCGGTTCTGCACCTGGTCGACGGCTGCACGCCCGACGAGTTCCACGAGGAGCGGTACGACCTCCTCAAGGGCGCCATCAAGCGCCTCAAGCAGCAGCCGAAGGTCAAGGTGTACCTGGACGCGGGCAACGCGGGCTGGAAGTCCCCGGACGCCCTGTTCGAGCCGCTCCAGTGGGCGGGCATCGCGGACGCGGACGGCTTCTCGGTGAACGTCTCCAACTTCCAGACCACCGAGGTCAGCAAGGAGTTCGGCAAGAAGCTGTCGGCGAAGGTGGGCGACAAGCCGTTCGTCATCGACACCAGCCGCAACGGCAACGGTCCGTACACCGGGGGCGACCCCGCCGAGAGCTGGTGCAATCCGCCGGGCCGCGCGCTCGGGGAGAAGCCGACCACCAAGACCGGTGACGAACTGGTCGACGCCTTCCTGTGGATCAAGCGTCCTGGTGAGTCGGACGGCGACTGCAAGGGCGGCCCGAAGGCCGGCGAGTGGTACGAGGAGTACGCGCTCGAACTGGCCCGCAACGCGAAGTAGCCGCGCGGAACACGAAGGGAGGGCCGCCCGACCGGGCGGCCCTCCCTTCGTGTTCCGCAGGGGTCCCGGCCTACGGGACCTCGATCCAGGTCCCCTCGGACGGCGTGCCCTGATCGTCCGTCACGAACAGCATGTAGTAGCCGGACGGCACCAGCGCCCGGTTCTTCGGCACGGTGACCGAGATGCCGTCCTTGGTCTTCTTCATCTTCAGCGCGACGGTGCGCTGGTCGACGTCGGTGACGTGGGTGACGGCGCTGGGCCGCATCAGCTTCGCGTCCTTGAGCGACCCGGCGTGCGCCGACTCGAACGTCGCCGTGCCGCCCCGCGCGATCTTCTTCGGGCCGCCCGTGAGCTTCGGCCGCGCGTCCCGGAAGAGGTACGGCGGCGTGTAGATCTCGATGCGCTGCTCGAAGACGCCCGGCCGGGTGTTGGCCTTGTCGGAGTACAGCGAGTCGGATCCGAAGATCATGACGCGTCCGTCGGGAAGCAGCAGCGAGCCCGAGTGGTAGTTGCGGCCCACGGCCGGGTCGGCCACCCGGCGGTACGTGCCGGTCTTGGCGTCGTACAGCCGCGCCTGGAGGATGTCCGAGCCGCCGCGCCCGCGGTAGTCGTTGGAGCCGCCGGTGATCAGGACGGTGTCGTCCGGCATCAGGGACGCGCTGGGGTAGCGGGTGCCCTGGTCGAGCGAGTCGCCGTCCTTGAAGCGCGGGTTCGGCTCCTTGAGGTCGACGAGGCGCGACTTCTCGCTGGACTTCTCCGACTCGCCGACGCCGCCGCCGCCGATGACCATGTACTTCTCGTCCTGGGCGGGAGGCAGCCGCACGGTCGCGGAGGTCTCCATCATGTCCGGGTCGCTGAGGCCGGGGATCTTCTTGAACTTGTTGGTCTTCAGGTCCCAGATGCCCGGCTCACGGCCCTCGTCGGCGGGCCCGTACCCGGCGTTGGAGCCCGAGTAGAACAGCTTGCCGTTGTTCATCAGGAAGATCGCTGGGTACGTCGGGAACTTCCGGATGACCCCGGTGTACTCCCACTTCTTCGTGGCGGGGTCGTAGATCTCGTCCTTGCCGGGGACGATCTGGCCGATCTCGTCCAGGCCGGACAGCGACAGGACCTTGCCGTCCTCCAGCGTGGTGAGCGTCGGGTACCAGCGGGCCTCGTTCATCGGGTCGACGGTGATGTACTTCTCCGCGACCGGGTCGAACTCGTAGGCATCCTTGATGCCCTGGAAGTCCTTCTTGTCGAGGGCCAGCTTCTGCGCGATGCCGTACACGTTCTTGGCGTCGGTGCCCGTCAGGCCGTGGACCCGGTAGTTGTCCTCGGTGCCGGACTCGTACTTCTTGCCCGACGCCTTGGCCTCGACGTAGATGCGGCCGAGCCCGGCCTCCGTGCGCAAAAAGCGCCCGGTCTGCTTGTCGAAGATCTTCTTGGCCTTCTCCACCAGGACCGGGTCCTTGGAGACGTACGTCTTGCCGTTCTTCTTGCCCGTGAAGATGGTGCCCGCGGGCAGCGTCTTCGGGGCGTCCGGGTCCTCGTTGTGCACGATCATCAGGCCGCCGGCCTTGGTGACGTCGCCCTCCAGCTTCTCGTACCGCTTGGTGCCGCCCGCCACCAGCAGCTTCCCGTCGGGCAGCTGGGTGTGCCCGGCGCAGAACATGTCCTTGGGCGTGGGGATCTTCTTGTACGTGTCGGTCTTCGGGTCCCAGAGCACCGACTCGAACTTCTTGGCGTCGAAGTTCTTCTGGTTGTTGCCCGAACCCGCGATCAGCAGCACCTTGCCGGTGTGCAGCAGGGCGGCGTGGATCGTGTTGATGCGGAACTCCGACGGGACGTCGAGGAAGTCCCAGTGGCCGTTCTCCGCCTTGTACTCGGGCCGGTTGATCTTGTAATCGTGGTACTGCTCCGTGCCGAAGCGGTAGAGCGCGGGCCCGTTCATCCCCGCCAGAGCGAGCACCACCACACCCGTTATCGCCAGGCGGCGGGTGCGGCGGCTCGGACGGTAGTTCATTTCTTACGTCCCCCAAGGGCGATCTGCATGGTCTGGTCGGAAGCGGCCCAGGTGGGCTTCTGCTGCGGCGGGTGAGCCTCGGGCGGGGGACCGGCCGGCGGCTCGGACTGGTTCGGCGGCGCCCCGTGCCTGCCGCGCCCCTTGCGCTTCTTCTTCTCGTCGCGGACGGTCCAGCGCCAGGCGAAGATGGGCGCCGCCGTGATCAGGAGGGCCAGCGTGGCCCAGGTGATCATCGCGGGGTGGTCGTGGCCGAAGAAGAAGGACGAGACGAGCGAGCCGCCGAAGACCAGGATGAAGAACAGGTGGATGCGGAAGGTGCCGAAGAGCGTGTCGGGGCTGGAGGAGTCGCCCTTGGGCGTCACCACGAAGCCGGACTTGCGGCGCAGTACGGCGTCCATCAGCGAGCGCGCGTAGATCGGCGCCGAGAGCGCGGACATCACCATGCCGGCCAGGCCGCCGGAGCCCTCGGGCTCGTGCGGCGAGACGTTGTGCCGGCGGTTCCAGATGTAGAGGCCGATCTGGAGCGCGGAGGCGTTGCCGTACAGCATCATCCAGATCGCCGGGTCGATCTGCACACCCGAGGCGCCCATGCCCAGGAACAGCGCGCAGCTGAGCGCCGCGAGGATCCAGTTCATGGCGGACATCGGGTAGAAGATGATCATCATGGTGTAGTTGAAGAGCTTGCCCACGGGCAGCGAGCCGTAGCCCCTCCAGTACTGCTTGAGGATCGTCTCGTACGTGCCGCGCGACCAGCGGAGCTGCTGCGTGAAGAAGTCCGTCCAGGCGGTCGGGCCCTCGCCCACGGCCAGCACGTCGGGGGTGTAGACCGAGCGCCACTTCCTGCCGGTGACCGGGTTCGTGGCGCGGTGGATCTCGAAGCCCGTCGCCATGTCCTCGGTGATCGAGTCGTACAGGCCACCAATCTGCTTGAGCGCCCTGATGCGGACGGCGTTGGACGTGCCGACGAACATCGGCGCGCCGTAGCGGTTGCCCGCGCGCTGGATCAGGGCGTGGAAGAGGAACTGCTGCGACTCGGCGGCCTTGGTGACGAAGGTGTCGTAGTTGCCGTACACCTGCGGGCCGATGACGAAGCCGATGTCCGGGTCGCGGAAGTAGCCGAGCATCCGCTCCAGGTAGTTCGGCAGCGGCACGTGGTCGGTGTCGACGGAGGCGAAGAAGTCGTAGTCGTCGCCGTGCGCGTCGAGCCAGGCGTTGTAGTTGCCGTGCTTGGTCTTGGCGCGGTGCGGGCCCTTGGCCTGGTTCCACTTCGCGACACCCTTGCGGGAGAAGTGGTGCACGCCGAGGCGCTCGCACACCTCCTTGACCGCCGGGTCGTTGCCCTCGTCGAGGAGCCACACGTGCATCAGGCCGCGGTGGCGGATCCTCACCGCCGCTTCCAGCGTCTTCGTCACCATCTCCAGCGGTTCCTTGCCGGGCACGAAGGAGGTGAGGAAGGCGACGCGGGTGCCGGTCTCGGGCACCACGGGGACGGGGTCGCGGGCGACCAGGGTCGCGTGCGCGTTCGACAGGACGTTCATCGTGCGGAAGAGCTCGATCAGACCGATCGAGACCAGCATGACGATGTCGAGGATCAGCAGCGTGTCGTTCTTGAGGTTGGGGTCGCGCTCGGTCCAGTGCTCGGGCTGCATCAGCCAGACGAACAGACCCAGCGACAGCAGCGGCGCGGCGCACAGCAGCAGGGCGGCGCGGACGCGGTGCGGCTCCTGCGAGAGCAGTGAGCGGTACTGCACGGTGTACGGCTTGGCCGGGTCGGGCTGGGTCAGCGGACCGGCGAGCCGGCTGTAGTGCTCGTAGTCGTACCTGGGCAGCGGCTTCTTCGCCCGTATGCGCGACCCGCCGGTCCGCAGCTGCGGGGGTACCCGGAGCTGGGCCGTCCGGGAAGGGTCGTTGTTGTGCCGGGCGCCGGTCGGCGTCGACGTCATGAGTCATCCCCCCGCACGCATGCTGGCTGCGTGTGTTCGTCGGTCTCTTCGCCCGGTGCCGGTCCCCCTCGACCATTCCGGACGCACAAGTGGCCTGCTGTCATCCCTTCAGACATGGGACGACAACCTTCCGGTTGCATGATGCCCGCCCCGGGATCTGTTCAGAAACGGGG
>NZ_VBVX01000202.1 GCF_005981925.1 Streptomyces albidochromogenes | reverse complement strand
TCGCTGAGGGGTCCGTGTCCGGCGTTGCCGTAGACGGAGGCGGTGGAGGAGAAGAGGAGGTGGTGGACGTTGTGCTCGTCCATGGCGCGGAGCAGGGAGGTGGTGCCGCCGATGTTGGTGTCGTAGTACGGGACGGGGTTGCGGACCGACTCGCTTGCGGCCTTGTGCGCGGCGAAGTGCATGACGGCGTCCACGGAGTGGCGGTCGAAGACGGCTGACAGGGCGCGTCGGTCTCGGATGTCCAGTTCGTACACGGCGCCGACGAAGCGGCCGGCGATGCGTTCCACCCGGGCGAAGACCTGGGGGGTGCTGTTGGAGTAGTTGTCGACGACGATCAGTTCGTAGCCGTGGTCCAGCAGTTCCACGCAGGCGTGGCTCCCGATGAAACCCGCGCCGCCGGTGACCAGCACGGTCGACGGCGTACCCGGGGACCGCGCCGCCCTGCGGGCTGACGCCTCCTGGGGAGGAACCACCGGTTGCGACTCGCTGTGCGTCATGGTCGACGCTCCTGATCGAAACGCGCTGTACGCTGCTGGTGTTCATTTACGACGTATATGTCGACTTTGCTACGGTTGTCCTGCGGAGTCAAGGGCCCGCAGGACCGGCGCAGCGAGCGACGAGCCCCGGGAGGCGGACATGCCGAAGGAGTCGGGCGAGGGCCGCGCCAGACGCGCCGGCGACCGGGGGCGGTACGGGCGGCTGAGCAGGGAACGCGTACTGGCGACGGCCCTGGAGGTGGTCGACCGCGACGGCCTGTCCGGCCTCAGCATGCGCAAGCTGGGCGTCGAACTGGGCGTCGAGGCGATGGCCCTGTACCGGTACGCCCCCAGCAAGGACGCGTTGCTGGACGGACTGGTCGAGGCGTTCTGCCAGGAGCTCCACGAGGACCTGGAACGCGACCCCGCGTCCGAGCGGGCCGACTGGCGCGGCGAACTGCGCCGCGTCGCGCTCGCGACCTACCGTGTCGCTCTGCGCCACCCGCACGTCGTTCCGCTGCTCGCCACCCGCCTGCTGTCCACGCCGATGGCCCGCCGGCCCCTTCCCGTCCTGCGCGTCGACGAGCGCGTCCTGGCGCTGCTGCACGAGGCGGGCCGGAGCGAGCACGAGGCGGTGGAGGCCCACCGGTGCTTCACCGCGTGGCTGCTCGGCTACCTGCTGGTCGAACTGCGGGCCATGGACGACGACCCGAACGAACCCGACCCGGCGTTCCGCCTCGGCCTGCACCGCGTGCCGGCCGCCGAACTGCCGCGCCTGCGCGCCACCGCCGTGGCCATGGCGGGCCGCGGCGGCCCCGAGGGGCTGGTGGCGGGCCTGGACGCCCTGCTGGGCTGAGGCGGACGCCCCGGCCCGGGTGAGACCTTCGCGCCCGCGCGTGTCCGCCGTACGGAGCAGCGGGCGCGCCCGTGCGCGGGACACGGCGGCGCGGCCGCTTGCCGGCGGGCCCGGGCGGCGGTGGCCTGGCTCTCGCCGACACCCAGTCGCCAGGCACCCCAGCCAGCCCAGGAGGTCCCGGATGCGCTCCCCAGTCACCGTCACCGCAGTCGTCCTGCTCGCCCTCGCGGGCGCGGCCCTGCCCGCCCGGGCGGCCGGCGCACCCGGTGAGCCGAAGCCGTCCAAGGGGCTCTTCCTGACGGTCTCGGGATCGTCGAGCACCTGGATGAGGGGCGTGCTCCTGCGTTGCGCTCCGGACCCCTCCGGGCCCCACCCGGACGCCGCCGGCGCGTGCGCCGCGCTCGGCAGGGCGAACGGCGACTTCGACAAGCTGCCGGGGAACCCGCGCGCGTGCACCAAGCAGTACGAACCGGTCACCGTCAGCGCCGCCGGTACCTGGGGCGGAGTCCCGACGGCCTGGCGCAAGACCTATCCGAACGCGTGCGTGCTCGACACCGCGACGGGCCCGGTCTTCCGCTTCTGACCCCGGGCGCCGGGCGTCGTACCGGCGTCGTGCGGTGACGTTTCCGCGGGCGCGCCCGGAGGCTCACCGGCTGCGCGACGCGGCCATCCCCACCGTGACGAGCCCCAGCACGACCCAGCCGAACCACAGCCAGCCGTTGCTGCCGAGTGCCGCCGTGTACGCCGATATGACGACCAGCGTACTGACGGTGAGCACCCCCATCGACTTCGTAGAACCGGGCATGCGCGCCCCCTCCTTCTGATGGAGGGCCATCGTCACCCCTGCGGCGCTCCCGCGCCACTGTGCCGACGTTACCGGCGATCTAGCGCCCGCGCGCCTGGAGCGACGCCAGGTACGCGTTGTACGCCACCAGCTCCTTGTCGCCGTCGCGGTCCGCCGCCCGGTCCGCGCGCCGCGCGACCCGCTGCTCGGACCGGTACCACTGGAAGACCAGCGCGATCAGCACCAGCACCGAGGGGATCTCGGAGAACGCCCAGGCGATGCCGCCCGCCGCGTTCTGGTCGCTCAGCGCGTCGATGCCCAGCGACGCGGGCGGGTTGGCGTACGTGCCGATCATCGGCTGGGTCGCCATCATCAGCGCGATGCCGAAGAACGCGTGGAACGGCATGCCGGCGAAGAGCTCCAGCATCCTCATCACGTAGCCCGGCCGGTGCGGCCCCGGGTCGACGCCCATGATCGGCCAGAAGAAGACCAGGCCGACGGCGAGGAAGTGCACCATCATGCCGATGTGGCCCGGCTTGCTCTCCATCAGGAAGTCGAAGACCGGCGTGAAGTAGAGCGCGTACAGGCTCGCGATGAACAGCGGGATCGTGAACGCCGGGTGCGTGACGATCTTCATGTACCGGCTGTGCAGCAGCATCAGCAGCACCTCGCGCGGCCCCTTGCGGTTCCCGCGTCCCGCCACCGGCAGCGCGCGCAGCGCGAGGGTCACCGGGGCGCCGAGCAGCAGGAGGATCGGCGAGAGCATGCTGATGACCATGTGCTGCACCATGTGGACGCTGAACATGACCATGCCGTAGTCGTTCAGCTTGGTGCACATCACCAGCGCCACGCTCAGCACGCCAACGACGAAGAAGACCGTCCGCCCGACCGGCCAGCCGTCGCCGCGCCGCCGCAGCCGCACCACGCCCCACCCGTAGAGGGCGAGCCCCGCCAGGCAGCCCACCAGGAAGAAGAGATCGGGGGAGAACTCCAGCCCCCGTCCCAGCGTGAACGGCGGCAGATCCATGTTCATGCCGCTGCCGTGCCCGCTGTGATCCATCTGTGTACTCCCGAGGACTGCCCATTCGTAACGGTTGTCCGGTACAGAGTAGAACTGCCCCCGGCCGCGCTCGCGGCCGGGGGCAGTCCGTCAGACAGGCAACAAGATCACAGCACGCACTCGGCCTCGGCGTACCGCTCGCCGGGAACGGTCTTCAGGGTCTCCACGGCCTCGGCCAGCGGCACCATCACGATGTCCGTGCCGCGCAGCGCCGTCATCATCCCGAACTCGCCCCGGTGCGCCGCCTCCACCGCGTGCCAGCCGAAGCGGGTGGCGAGGACGCGGTCGTACGCCGTCGGGGTGCCGCCGCGCTGCACGTGGCCGAGGATGACGGGCCGCGCCTCCTTGCCGAGGCGCTCCTCCAGCTCGACGGACAGCTGCCGGGCCACGCCCGCGAAGCGCTCGTGCCCGTACATGTCCTTGCCGCCGATGTCGAACTCCATGGAGCCCTCGCGCGGCTTGGCGCCCTCGGCGACCACGACGATCGCGAACCGCTTGCCGGCCGAGAACCGCTTGCCGACCAGCTCGGTCAGCTCGCCGATGTCGAAGGGCCGCTCCGGCACCACAATGGCGTGCGCGCCGGCCGCCATGCCGGAGTGCAGGGCGATCCAGCCGGTGTGCCGCCCCATGACCTCGACGATCAGCACCCGCTGGTGCGACTCGGCGGTGGTCTTGAGCCGGTCGAGGGCCTCGGTCGCGACCCCGACGGCCGTGTCGAACCCAAAGGTGACATCCGTCGACGCGATGTCGTTGTCGATGGTCTTCGGTACGCCGACGATCGGCAGCCCCGCCTCGGACAGCAGGTTCGCCGCCTTCAGCGTGCCCTCGCCGCCGATCGGGATGATCGCGTCGAGCCCGAGGTCGGCCACATGGCCGCGCGCCCGCTCGACGCCGTCGCGCAGATGCGCGGGCTGGACCCTGGAGGAGCCGAGAATCGTGCCGCCCCGGGCCAGAATGCCGCCCACCGCGTCGAGGTCGAGCTTGCGGTAGTCGCATTCCAGAAGGCCCCGCCAGCCGTCGTGGAAGCCGATGACCTCGTCGCCGTGGTCGACGACGGCGCGGTGCACGACGGAACGGATGACAGCGTTCAGACCGGGGCAGTCGCCGCCGGAAGTGAGTACACCAATACGCATGCCCGGAATACCTTTGCAACGTGGGCCGGAGACCGGACCACGTCGTCCGGTTGGATCCCCGTCACCCTACTCGCGCGGGGTGACGGGGCCGAACCGGCAGTCCGTCAGCTGGACACCACAAAGGTGTACGAACCGCGTCAGGCCGGCTGCGTCGCCGAGGCGATGCGCTCGGCGCGCAGCGCCTCGTACCAGCGGTCGTCGGTCGGGGGCAGCGCGTTGACGTCGAGGGCCAGCTTCAGCAGCAGGTCCGCGATGAGCGGGTTGCGGGCCAGCACGGGGCCGTGCATGTACGTACCGAAGACGGTGTCGTTGTACGCGCCCTCCGTACCGTCGCCGGTCCCGTTGCCCCTGCCGATGCGCGTCCGGGCGAACGGCCGGGCCGTCGGGCCCAGATGGGTGATGCCCTGGTGGTTCTCGAAGCCCGTCAGCGGCGGCAGGCCGAGGCGCTCGTCGATGTCCCCGAGGACGTCGCCGACGCACCGCTCGCCCTCGCCGCGCGTGCTGACCACGTCGAGCAGCCCGAGGCCCTGCTCGCGCTCGCCGAGGTCGTTGATGAACTCGTGGCCGAGGATCTGGTACCCGGCGCAGACCGAGAAGACGATCGCACCGTTGGAGACCGCGCGTTCCAGACCGCCGTCGCGGCGCAGCCGCTCCGCCGCGAGCCGCTGCGGGCGGTCCTCACCGCCGCCGATCAGGTAGATGTCGCCCGAAGTGGGGATCTGCTGGTCGCTGCGTACATCCACACGGTGGACGTCGAGGCCGCGCTGACGGGCCCGGCGCTCCACGACCAGGGCGTTGCCCTGGTCGCCGTACGTGCTCAGCAGGTCCGGGTAGATCCACACCAGGCGCAGGCTGTTGTCGCTCATGCTTGCTTGTCCTTTTCCGGTGTACGCGGGCCTAGTTGCCGACGCGGCGGCGCAGGTCCTGGAACGCGGTGTAGTTGGCGATCGTCTCGATCAGCCCGGGCGGCGCCAGCTGCACGGCCTCGTCGAGCGTCTCGCAGACCCGGAACTCCAGGTTCGCGACCTCCAGGCGCACGGCGAGGTCCAGCTTGCGGTCACCGAGCACGAAGATCGGGTGGCCCGCCAGCCGGGTGTAGTCGACGTCCCACAGCCAGGAGGTGTCCGTGCCGTCCGCGCCGCGCGCGTTGACGGCCAGGATCACCGGCGTCGGCGGCGGGTTGATGAGGGAAAACGTTTCGAGCCAGCCCGCCGGGTTCTTCGCGAGCAGCAGCCGCAGCTCGCGCTCCTGGAACGCGACCACGTCGTACCGGCCGGCCACCGCCTGCACCTGGTACATCCGCTCCAGCGCCACCTGCGGCGGCACGCCGAACACGGCGGCGACGGCGGCGGAGGTGGCGGCGTTCGCCTTGTTCGCGCGGCCGGGCAGCTGGAGGTGGATCGGCCAGGCCGAACCGTGCGGGTCGACGACGTGGTCGCCGCTCAGCACCCAGCTCGGGGCGGGGCGGCGGAAGCCGCACTCGCCGCAGAACCAGTCGTCGCCGGGGCGCTGCATCACACCGCCGCAGGACGGGCAGGACCAGGCGTCGTCCTTCCACTCCTGGCCCGCCGCCACCCACACCACGTTGGGGGAGGAGGACGCGGCCCAGACGATCAGCGGGTCGTCGGCGTTGGCGATGACGACGGCCTTCGTGCCGGACAGGCCCTCACGCCACTTCTCCGCGAGCATCCGCGTCTCGGCGGCCCGGTCGAGCTGGTCGCGCGAGAGGTTGAGCAGGGCGATCGCCTTGGGCGTCACATCGCGTGCGACCCCGGCGAGGTACTTCTCGTCGACCTCGATCACGCCGTACTTCGCGTCCGAGCCGCCCGCCAGGGCGGACGTGATGCCCGCCGGCATGTTGGCGCCGAGCGCGTTGGAGACGACGGGGCCGCTGGCCCGCAGTGCCTCGGCGATGAGCCGGGTCGTGGTCGTCTTGCCGTTCGTCGCGGACACGAGCACGACGTCGAGATGCTGGGCGAGCCGCCCGAGCAGGTCGGGGTCGAGCTTGAGCGCCACCTTGCCGCCGATCACGGATCCGCTGCCGCGTCCCGCGGCGCGGGACACCGCCGCCGCGGCCTTGCCTGCCGTCACGGCCAGCTTGGCCCGCGGCGACAACGGCTCCGTGTTGCCTGCCATCGTCACTGATCCTCCTTGCATCCGGCGCCGCATTTGCCCCAGGTCCACCGGTCAACGTCGGGGCTCAGCCTATCGAGAACAAGCCGGGCCCCCGCACCCCGGCACCGCCGGGGGCGTCTCGGCCCCCGGTGGAACGTACGCTTGCCGCCATGCGACACCGCCCGATTCCCGGCAGTTCCGGGCTCGTACGACCCATGACACTGCTCGGCGACCCGGCGCTGCACGCGCCCTGCGAGACGGTGAGCGACTTCGGTCCCTCGCTCGTCCGCCTCGTCGAGGACATGTTCGCGACGATGTACGCCGCCGAGGGAGTGGGCCTCGCGGCCAACCAAGTCGGCGTACCGCTGCGCGTCTTCGTCTACGACTGTCCGGACGACGAGGATGTCCGGCATGTCGGTCACATCGTCAACCCACGCCTGGTCGAGGCCGACGGCATCACCGTACGCGGTCCCGAGGGGTGCCTGTCGCTGCCGGGGGTGGAGGCGGGTACGGAGCGGTTCGACCGGGCGGTGGTGGAGGGCGTGGCGCTGACGGGCGATCCGGTGCGCGTCGAGGGCACCGGCTTCTTCGCCCGCTGCCTCCAGCACGAGTGCGACCACCTGTCCGGCCTGGTCTACACGGACCGCCTCACCGGATGGCGCCGGGCCAGGGCCCTGCGGGCGGCGCGGCGCGCGCCCTGGCACGGCCGGCAGTAGGCGGGCTCGCACCTGCCCGGCCGTCTTGGCGCGGTCGGGGCCGGGCTCCGCGCCGGGGCTAGAAGCCGGGGCCGTCCTCGCGGTCGTCCGCGGCGGCGAGCCGGCCCCACAGCAGGTCCGCGAGGCTGGACACCAACTGCTGCCGCGAGCAGGGGCGTTCACCCAGCCACCAGTCGCCGGCCGCGTGCATCATCCCGACGATGCCGTGCCCCCACACCCGCGCCAGCTGCTCGCTGCCCGGCCCCAGGTCGATGCGCTCCGCTATCACCGTGGCCAGTTCCTCCCCGAGCCGGCGCAGCAGCGGCGCCGAGTGGCGGCCGACGTCGAAGCCCTGCTCGGGCTGGTGGGCGTCCTCGGAGGGGTGCATCAGGAACCGGTACACCTCCGGCAGCGCCTCGATCGCGGCGAGGTACGTGTCGAGCGTCGCCTCGACCCGCTCGCGCCGTTCGGCGGGCGCGTCCAATGCGGTGCGCAGGGCCGACAGCAGCGCGTCGGTGTGGCGCTTGGCCAGCGCGCGGTACAGGCCGCCCTTGTCGCCGAAGTGCCGGTAGAGGATCGGCTTGGTGATCCCGGCCTCGGCGGCTATGGCGTTCATGGAAGCCTGCGGACCGTCCCGCAGCACCACGCGGTCCGCCGCTTCCAGCAGCTCCCGCCGGCGCCGTGCGGCAGCGGATCTCTGCTGCTCGTCCGTGTGTGTGGTGTCCATGGTGTTTCTCCCCGCCCAATGCGATTGCGTGACGCCTGGGAAACGTAACACCAAGGCCGTGTGCCGCGCTGCCGCGGTTGACATGGCCTACGCGCCGGTAACAGACTCCGGTTACCGCAAGTAACGCCTGAGCAGTTTGTACGCAGTGCTGGAGGGGACATGGCCGAGTTCACGCTCGAACTCAACGATGACCAGAAGCAGGTCCGCGACTGGATCCACGGGTTCGCCGCCGATGTGATGCGCCCGGCCGCCGCCGAGTGGGACGAGCGTGAGGAGACCCCCTGGCCGGTCATCCAGGAAGCGGCCAAGGTCGGCATCTACTCGCTCGACTTCTACGCCCAGCAGTTCTTCGACCCCACGGGCCTCGGCATCCCCATGGCGATGGAGGAGCTCTTCTGGGGCGACGCGGGCATCGGCCTGTCCATCGTCGGTACGGGCCTCGCCGCCGTCGGGGTCCTCGCCAACGGCACCGAGGAGCAGATCGGCACCTGGATCCCGCAGATGTACGGCGACACCGACGACGTCAAGGTCGCCGCCTTCTGCTCCTCCGAGCCGGACGCCGGGTCCGACGTCTCCGCGATGCGCACCCGCGCCGTCTACGACGAGGCCAAGGACGAGTGGGTCCTGAACGGCACCAAGACCTGGGCCACCAACGGCGGCATCGCCAACGTCCACGTCGTCGTCGCCCTCGTCGACCCGGAGCTGGGCTCCAAGGGCCACGCCTCGTTCATCGTGCCGCCGGCCACGCCCGGCCTCTCCCAGGGCCAGAAGTTCAAGAAGCACGGCATCCGCGCCTCGCACACCGCCGAGGTCGTCCTGGAGGACGTCCGCGTCCCCGGTCACTGCCTGCTCGGCGGCAAGGACAAGCTCGACGAGCGCCTCGCGCGGGCCCGTGAGCGCGCCCGCAAGGGCGGCGAGCGGGTGAAGAACGCCGCGATGGCCACCTTCGAGGCGTCCCGCCCGGCCGTCGGCGCGATGGCGGTGGGCACCGCCCGCGCGGCGTACGAGGTGGCCCTGGACTACGCCAAGACCCGTGAGCAGTTCGGCCGCCCGATCATCGACAACCAGGGCGTGGCCTTCCAGCTCGCCGACATGCGCACCCGGATCGACGCGGCGCGGCTCCTGGTGTGGCGCGCCTCGTGGATGGCGACGACGGGCAAGCCGTTCGACGCGGCGGAGGGCTCGATGTCCAAGCTCTTCGCCAGCGAGACGGCCAAGGAGGTCACCGCGCAGGCCGTGCAGATCCTCGGCGGCAACGGCTACACGCGCGAGTACCCGGTGGAGCGCATGCACCGCGACGCCGCGATCTACACGATCTTCGAGGGCACCAGCGAGATCCAGCGCCTGGTCATCGCCCGCACCCTGTCGGGCATGCCCATCCGCTAGCCGGCCGCCGCGCGCCACGTGCCGCGGGCGCCGTTCCCCGGGCCGGGGGACGGCGCCCGCGTGCGTCGTCAGGCGGAGGGGAGCTGCGCCTCGATGGCCGCGACGACCTCGGCGGCCTCCGGCTCGACGCGCGGACGGAACCGGCCGACGACCTCACCCTTGGCGCTGACCAGGAACTTCTCGAAGTTCCACTGGACGTCCCCGGCCTCGCCCGCCTCGTCCTTCGCGGCGGTCAGCTCGACGAACAGCGGGTGGCGGTGCTCCCCGTTGACCTCGATCTTCTCCAGCAGCGGGAACGTCACGCCGTACGTCGCCGAGCAGAAGGTCCCGATCTCCTCCGCGCTGCCCGGCTCCTGGCCCGCGAACTGGTTGCACGGTACACCGAGGACCGTGAAGCCCCGGTCCTCGTACGTCGTCTGGAGCCGCTCCAGGCCCGCGTACTGCGGCGTCAGTCCGCACTTGGACGCCACGTTGACCACCAGCACCGCCTTGCCCTCGTAGGCCGCCAGCGTGGTGGGCTCGCCGGTCAGGGTGCGCAGGGGGATGTCGTACAGGCTCATCGCCGTCTCCTCGGGATGGGGGCGGCCGGTCACGGCCGGCCGTCGGTCACTGCTCCGTACTGTTCCAGAGTCCGGGCGCGGCGCGGCCGACGGCCCTGCCTTCCGTGTCCGCGGGCCCTCAAGGGCGCCGCCGGATCGGCCGACGACGCTTGTACCACCGTGTGGTGGCGCCGCGCGGCTCTCCCGGTTCCGGGCGCCGTCGCGGCGGCCATTCTCGTCGCCTGGGAAGGAACCGCGCCATGACCGGCCGCAGCACCCCCGTACTCCTTCACAACGGACTCCTCATCGACGGCACCGGAGGCGAGCCGGTCGCGGACGGGGCGGTGCTCGTCGAGGACGGGCTCGTCCGCTGGGCCGGCCCCCGCGCCGAGCTGGACGCGCGGCCGCGGACCGCGGCGCCGGCCCGCCGCGTCGACGTACGCGGCCGGACGATCCTGCCGGGCTTCATCGACTGCCACGTGCACATGGCATCGCCCGGCGGCGCCCTCAGCCACGCCGAGATCGCCGCGATGCCCGCCTCCCTGCGGGTCTTCCTCGCCGCGCCGCGCATGAAGCTCACCCTCGACGCCGGCGTCACCACCGCCCGCGACCTCGGCGGCGCGGACGCCGGCCACCGCGAGGCCGTCGAGTCGGGCCTGATCCCGGGGCCCCGCCTGCTCGTGGCGGTCGCCATGCTCAGCCCCACCGGCGGCCACGGCGACTTCCGGGCGGCCCACGACAACGGCGCGAACGACCCCGTCATGGGGCGGCTCGCCGACGGCGTCACCGGATGCCGCAGGGCCGTGCGCGAAGTGCTCCGCCAGGGCGCGGACTGCGTCAAGATCGCGGCCACCGGCGGGGTGTGGAGCCCGACGGACCAGCCCGGCGACGAGGGCTTCCTGGAGGACGAGATCCGTACGATCACCGAGATCGCCGCCGGACACGGGGGCCGGAAGGTGGCCGCCCACGCCCAGGGGCGCCGCGGCATCCTCAACGCCGTGCGCGGCGGCGTCGCCAGCGTCGAGCACGGCTACGAGATCGACGACGAGGCCATCGACCTGATGCTGGAGCGCGGCACGTTCCTGGTGCCGACGCTCACCACCGCGAACACCGACCCCGACCCCCAGAAGGCGGCCGGCTGGGCGTACGCGAAGAAGAAGCACTGGCAGGCCGTCGCCCGCCAGCACGTCCCGCACGCCGTCGCGCGCGGCGTGCGCGTCGCCATGGGCACCGACTGCGGCATCGCGGAGCACGGCACCAACCTGCGGGAGCTGGAGCACCTCGTGGCCTGCGGGATGACGCCGATGGGCGCGATCCGCGCCGGGACCGCCGAAGCCGCCGAACTCCTCGGCCTGGCCCACGAGATCGGCACCCTCGAAGCCGGGAAGCGGGCCGACCTGGTCGTCGCCCGGGGCAATCCGCTGACCGACATCACGGCCCTCGGCAGGCCGGGCGACGTCCTGCTCGTCATGAAGGACGGCGTCGTGTTCAAGGACCTCGACGGACTCATGACCTGACCCGGGCCCGCACCGCCCGGCGCCCGGCGAGCGGCCGCCGCCCGGTCACCGGATCCGGTACGGCGGCGAGTGGTTCCGGCAGTTCGCGGGCATGACGCCCGGATCCGGCCGGCGCGCCCGCCGGTCCAAGGAAAGGCGGACCGCACCGTGTCACCCTCGACGTCACCCCGGCTCACGGCGCTCGTCGCCATGCGCCGCGACGTGGCCGCACTGGCCCTGCTCCCCGGGGTACGGGCGCGGCTGGCCGCCCGCTTCGACGTACCGGACCTGGTGGTCGACGACTTCGGCCGCCCCGGGGCGCGCGAGGCCCTGTCCCGTACGGAGGTGCTCATCACCGGCTGGGGGTGCCCGCCGGTCGACGTGGGGGTGCTCGCCGCCGCCCCGCGCCTGCGGGCGGTCATGCACGCGGCCGGCTCCGTCAAGCACGTCCTGGCCCCCGAGGTCTGGCAGCGGGGCATCACCGTCTCGTCGGCGGCGCCCGCCAACGCCGGGCCGGTCGCCGACTACACGGTCGCCGCGATCCACCTCTCGGCCAAGCGGGCGTTCCGGTCGGCGGGGGAGTACCGGGCGGGCCGGCCCCGCGACCTGACGGTGTCCCCGCGGACCGGCTTCCTGGACCGGACGGTCGGCATCGTCGGCGCGTCGAGGACCGGGCGGCTGGTGCTGGAGCGGCTGGCCGGTACGGGAGTGCGGCTGCTGGTGCACGATCCGTACCTGGCGGCGGCCGAGGCGTCCGCGCTGGGCGCCGAACCGGTCGGCCTGGACGCCCTGTTGACCGGCTCGGACATCGTCTCGCTGCACGCGCCGCTGCTGCCCGCCACCCGCCACCTCGTCGACGCCCGGGCGCTGGGGCTGCTGCGGGACGGCGCGGTGCTCGTCAACACCGCGCGCGGCGGCCTCGTCGACACGGAGGCGCTGACGGCGCACTGCGCGCGGGGGCGGATCGACGCCGTACTGGACGTCACCGACCCGGAGCCGCTGCCGCCGGGGCACCCGCTGCTGCGCCTGCCCAACGTGCTGGTCACGCCGCATGTCGCCGGGGCCATGGGCACGGAGGTGCGGCTGCTGGGCGAGTTCGCGGTGGCGGAGGCCGAGCGGTTCGCGGCGGGCGAGCGGCTGCTGGGAGAGGTACGGGCGGAAGACCTGCCCCGCCTCGCG
>NZ_VBVX01000201.1 GCF_005981925.1 Streptomyces albidochromogenes | reverse complement strand
GGCCGGGGCCTTCTGCGGTCGTGGACGGGTGTCCTGACGACGGTCCTGTGCCTGCTGCCGCTCGGACTGCTCGTGGCGGGCGCGTGGCTGGGCCGCCACGTCCGCCCCAGCGCGGACGAGTGGTGCTTTCTGCCCAAGGTGCGCGACCTCGGCGTCTGGGGAATGGTCGAGAAGTTCTACGTCACCGACAACGGCCGGATCGGCAACGGCCTGCTCGTCGGCCTGTACGCCCAGTTCCCCGTCGCCGGCCACCAGTGGTTCGCCCTGATCAGCGGCGTCGTCATGCTCGGCGTGCTGTGGGCCCTGACGGCCCTGGTGCTGCGCAGGTCCGGCCGGACGGCGCCACGCGGCGTGCCGCTGCTCGTGGCCTCCATGATCACGGCGGTCTTCCTCTTCGCCACGCCCAACACCTACAAGACGTTCTACTGGCCCGCCGCCTCCGTCTCCCACACCCTGGCCCCCGTACTGGCGTGCGCGGCCGCCCTCCCGCTCCTGCTGGCCCGCGGCCGCCGGGGCAGGGCGGCCGCCCTGGCCGTGGTGTTCGCCTCCGGCGTCTTCATGGGCACGCTGTCGGAGGAGGCGTCGGTGGTCTGCCTGGTGGTGCTGGCGGGCATCGTGCTCCTCGGCCGCTGGATCCTCACCGAGCGGGTCCGCGCCGCCGCCCGCTGGTGGTCCCTGGCCGGCATGGCCGGAATCGGCATCGGCACGCTCGTCCTCATGACGTCCCCCGGCGGACGCAGGCGGCGCGAGCGGTTCGGCCTCGAAAGCACCTCCATGCTGGCCCCGGAGTCCCTCGTCGCGTCGCTGCGCGGGTACGCGCACATCCTGGAGACCGTCCTCACCACCTGGCAGTACGCCGGCGCGCTCGCGGCGGGGGTGCTGCTCGGCCTGCTCGCGCGTGGCCGGGCGGAGGACGCACCGGTCCTGCTTCCCGTACGCCCGCTGCTGTGGACCGCTTTCGGCGCCCTCGCCTTCCTGGTCTCGGGCTACCTCTGCACCGTCATCACCTACCCGGTCTTCGGCGCGCGGGTGATGACCGCCCAGCGGACCTGGAACGACTACCTGCTGCTGTACGTCCTGCTCCTGGTGGGCGCCGGCGCGTTCCTCGGACGTGCCGTACGGCGGCGCGGGCGGCGTACGGGCCTGGCGACGGGGGCGGCCGCGCTGGTGTGCGCGGTGGCCGTCGGCGGGCTGGCCGTCCCGCTCCACGACCTGGGCCGGGACATGCGCGTACGGGCTCAGAAATGGGACCGCCAGGACCGGTTCCTGCGCGCACAGGCCGCCGCGGGCGCGAAGTCGGCGCCCTACACACCGCTGTCCGTCGCCGGGACGCTGGAGCCGTTCGGCGGCAAGGGAACCAAGTCATGGCCGGCCGGCTGCGTCGCGGACTACTACCGCCTGGACCGGGTCACTTACTCGACTCGGCTTCCCTGACCGGCTCCGCCCCCGGGGGCGCCGTGCCCGAGGCCCGGGTGGCGGCCGCGCCGGAGACGATGGCCCACCGCGCCAGCAGGAAGGACAGCGGCGTGACGAGCACACCGGCGGCGAGCGCGGAGATGTTCTCCGGCAGGTGCAGCCGGCTCACGGCCACGTACAGCAGGATGCCGCTGCCCACGACATTGGCCGCGCCCGACAGGGGGTAGCGGACGAAGGCACGCCAGGTCGGCTTCGTGCGGAGGGTGACGTAGGAGTTCAGGAGAAACGATCCGACGACGCTCACCGCGTAGCCCACGCCATGGGCGACCAGGTAGGGCAGCCAGATGTTCAGCGTGGCGTACACGGCGTAATAGACGGCCGTGTTCACGACGCCGATCGCGGCGAAGGCGGCGAACTGGCGCAGGCCCCGGGCGTTCATCCCTCCGGCCGGGCCTGTCCGGCGGGCTCCAGCGAGAGCCCCGGTCCGAGCATCGTGGCTGTCTCGTCCGTTTCCCTGACCACGTAGTGCGGGCGGCGTTTCGACTCGTCGTAGATCCGCCCCACGTACTCGCCGATGACGCCGAGCGTGGCGAGCTGGATTCCGCTCAGGGCGACGACGGCGGTGATCAGCGTGGCGTAGCCGGGGGTGTCGACACCGTCCAGCAGGACGTTCGCGATGATCCACAGCGCGTACACCAGGGCGGAGAGGAAAAGCCACAGGCCGGTGTGGATGGCGAGGCGAAGCGGGCGGCTGTTGAACGAGATGAGCCCGTCGATGCCGTAGTTCAGCAGGTGGCGGCCGCTCCACTTGGACTTCCCGGCGGCCCGCTGGACGTTCTCGTACGTGAAGCTGACCGTGTCGAAGCCGATCCAGGAGAAGAGCCCCTTGGAGAAGCGGTTGTTCTCCGGCAGCGCCAGCAGGGAGTCGACGGCCCGGCGCGACAGGAGCCGGAAGTCGCCCGCCCCGTTCACGACCTCGACGTTCATGCAGCGGCGTACCAGGCGGTAGTAGGCGCGGCACAGGGCGGTGCGCAGGACACCCTCGTTGGCCCGGTCGCGCTGGGCGACGACCTGGTCGTACCCGTGCTGGTGCAGTTCCAGCATGCGGGGGATGAACTCCGGCGGGTGCTGGAGGTCGGCGTCCATGAGGACGACCGCCGCGCCCCGGGACATGCGCAGGCCGGCGAGCATCGCCGATTCCTTGCCGAAGTTCCGGCTGAAGGACGTGTAGCGCACCCGCGGGTCCGCCGCCGCGAGGTCCTTGAGGATCGCCATGGTCGCGTCGCGGCTGCCGTCGTCGACGTAGCAGATCTCGAAGGCCGAGCCGATCGGTTCGACAGCGGCTACCAGGGCGTCGTGGAAGGCCCCGAGCACCTCGCTCTCGTTGTAGCACGGCACGACGATCGACATCTGGACCATGGTCATATCACTCCATGCACGGTTCCCGGTACGGGCGCTGCCGCCTCCAGTGGAACGCGGGGCCGCGCCGGGGGCCGTCCCAGGCACTCCACACGGGTGATGGAGGCCCGGGACGGTGGCATGCGGGGAGTCCGGGTGACAGCGGTGTCACCGGTGCCGCTTGCGGCGGGCGGGGGTGTCGGTGACCTCGCCCTCGCCGGAGCGCCGCGCGCTCCTGTCCTCGCCGGAGGACTCCACCCCGGCCAGGCTTTCGCCGTCCGCCGTGCCGCCCCCGGCCGGGTAGCCCTCGCGGGCGCTCGCCGTGCCGGGTACGACTCTCTCCTGTGCCTGACGCTCGGCGCCGGAGTGCGCGCCGGGGCCCTTCTCCGTGCGCGGGCGTGGCCCGCGGTCCGGATCGCGCGCTTGCTTCTCACTCATCGCACACACCTCGTTCCTGGGTGTCCACAACCTCGCTGACCTGCGGAGTCGTCGCTCCCGACGGGTACCCGGGCGGTACGTGCCCTAACTGCCGCGGCGGGTCAGGCCGGGGTGAGACCGGGCCGGCCGGCTTCGGTGACGAACGAGGCCGCCGTGGTGAGCGCCCCGCCCGTCCTGGTGACCTCCGAGACGGTCTTGAAGTCCGCGCGGGCCCGCTCCGCCTCCAGGGTGATGACGGTGTAGCCGCGACGGCCGTTGTAGAACTTCAGGTGCGGGTTGGCTGCGAGGAGGTCGTCGGAGTTGGCCGGCCTGTCGGAGCCGTCCTTGCCGCTGGAGACCGACGTGGTGGCGATCTCGGTGCCGACGGTGCGCGAGGCCGGGTCGTCGAAGTCCTTCTTCAGGTCGAAGCCGTAGCCGACGTGGGCGTCGCCCGCCAGCACCATCAGGTTCCGCACGCCGGCCGCCTCGGCTCCGTCGAGGAACCGGGTGCGCGCGGCGGGGTAGCCGTCCCAGGCGTCCATGGACAGCTTGTAGTCGGCGGTCGGCACATCACGCCGCCGCGCGAAGGTGACCTGCTGCGGTACGACGTTCCAGGTCGTCCCCGACCCCTTCCAGCCGTCGAGCAGCCAGCGCTCCTGGGTCTCGCCGGTCATGGTGCGCGACGCGGCCTCGGACTCCGGGCCGGGCTTGTGCCAGCCGCCCCCGTACGCCCGTACCGAGCGGTACTGGCGGGTGTCGAGGATGTCGAACTGGGCCAGCCGGCCGAAACGCAGCCGCCGGTAGAGCCGCATGTCCGCGCCCACCGGCCGCTGCGGAGAGCGCAGCGGCTGGTTCTCCCAGTACGCCCGGTAGGCGCCGGCACGCCGGAGCAGGAACTCCTCGGGCGGGACGTTGTCCTCGGAGGTCTCGTCCGCGTAGTTGTTCTCCGTCTCGTGGTCGTCCCACGTGACGGCGAAGGGATGCGCGGCGTGCGCGGCCATCAGGTCCGGGTCGGACTTGTAGAGGGCGTACCGCAGCCGGTAGTCGGCGAGCGTCGTCGTCTCGCGGTCGAAGTGCGCGGGCAGCCGGCGGTCGGTGTAGGCGCGCGAGCCGCCGGCGCCGTCGACGGCGTACTCGTACAAGTAGTCGCCGAGATGGACGACCAGGTCCACGTCCTCGCCCGCCAGGTGCCTGTGCGCCGTGTAGTAGCCGTGGTGGTACGCCTGGCAGGCCACGGCGGCCAGGCGCAGCCGCGACTTCACGGCGCCGCGCGCGGGCGCGGTGCGGGTCCGGCCGGTCGGACTGGCCCAGGTCCCGGTGCGGAAGCGGTAGTAGTACTGACGGTCCGGGGCGAGGCCGGTGGCCTCGACGTGCAGCGTGTGGTCGAACTCGGGGTGGGCCGTGGCGGTGCCGCCCGTGACCCGGCGCAGGAACGCCTCGTCGTGCGCGAGTTCCCAGGTGACCAGCACCCGCTTGTCGGGCAGGCCGCCGTCGGGTTCGAGGGGGCGCGGGGCCAGCCGGGTCCACAGCAGCACGCTGTCGGGCAGCGGGTCCCCGGAGGCGACGCCCAGTGTGAACGGGTTCTCCGTGATCTTCCTGGGGTCCAGCTCGGCCGCACTCGCCGCGCCGGCGGCCGGCAGGTCGGTCGCGAAGGCGAGCGCGGCGGCGGCCGCGGTGAGGGTGAGGAAGTGACGACGTCTCAGCCGCCGGGCGGCGGCGCGGAGCTCAGGCTGATGACTGTTCATATGCCGCGTCATATGCCCGCTTCGCGGCTTTCTTGATCACCGCATTCGAGTGGAGCGGCGTCCACGGGCCACGCGTCCCGGGACGCGGGCCGCCACGGGCCCCGGCCGTGCAACGCCGGCGCGCCGACCGCGAACGACGGCGAGGGCGGCCGGGATCCGGCCGCCCTCCGTACTGCTGGCGCCGCTGACGCGGCCGGCCGTAGCCTGCCCGTCAGGCGCCGTTCGCCGCGTCCGGCTCCTTCTGGCGGCGCAGCAGGGCCGAACCGGCGAGGACCGCGCCGACCGCGGCACAGGACACCGCCGCGGCGTCCGCCCACGCGAAGGATTCACCCAGACTGCTCTCCAGCAGGTCCACGGTGCCGACGCTGGCCAGCGCGTGCAGGGCCACGATGCCGATGGCGGTCGCGGCGCTCGCCGCCCAGACGCGCACGGTGTCCCGTACGGCCAGCCACACGCCGAACACCAGGCAGAGCACGGTGACGGCGATGGACAGCGCGTCCGCGTAGCCACCGGAGCGCAGGTGCGCGAAGTCCGTCGGCAGGTGGATCACGCCGCAGGCGAAGAGCAGCACCGCCGCCGGCCATCGCAGTACGGAACGCAGGGCCGGCGACGGGGTGTCGTCGCCGAGCGCGTCGCCGACGGACGGGACCGCGCCCCGGGTGCCGACGGTCGGCCACGCCGTGCGGCCGCCCGGCCGCTCCGCGCCGGCGGCCGGCCTGGCCGCGGCGTCGCGGCCGCCGACGAGCGGCGTCGTCACGGGCTCGGTCTTCTCCGGGTTCTTCCGCGCCACGGCGGGTCCGGTGGCGGGGGAGCGCGCGTGGTCGCCCTCCTCGTGGCCGAGGATGCTCACCAGTTGCGCCACGTCCTCGATCGGCCTGCCCACGGCAGCGGCGCGCAGTGTGGTGTCCGCCTCGTCCACCTCGTGCGGCGCCTCGTTGAGCATGGCGACCAGCTGCCTGACCTCGTCCAGCGGGCGGGCCACGGCGGCCGCGCGCAGGGCCTCGTCACCGGGGCTGTTCACCTCCCCGGTGTGCCTGAGCAGGCTGACCAGTGCGGCGACCTCCTCCAGCGGCCGGCAGGTGGCCGCCGTCCACAGCAGAGTCCGTATGGGCTCCTCGCCGGAGTCGAGGTCCGGGTCCTGCGGTCCGGCTTCCGCCGCGTTCCCGTCGGCGGCCTTGGCCTTCGCCTCGGCCACCCGGGCGGCGTCCTCGTTCGCCACCGCCACCCGCGCGGCGGTCTCGTCCCTCGGGGGTACGCGCGCGGCGGTGCCGTCCGCCGGGGTCACGCTCCCGGCGGCCTGGTCCGCGGGGGTGGCGCGCTCGGCGGTTCCCTTCGCGGGGGCCGTGCTCGCGGGGGTCGCGCGCTCGGCGGTTCCGTTCGCCGGGGTCACGCGCTCGGCGGCCTCGTTCGCGCGGGCGCTCCGGGCGGCGGCCTCGTCCCTGGCGGCGGCGTAGGCGGCGGCCACGTACGCCGCCGCCGCGTCGTCGGGCGGCTGCGAGCGGTCGTCGTTGCTGGGCGTGGGGGGCATTGTCGGGTCGGTTGTCATGGCGCGGCTCCGTTCGCCGTACTTCCGGTGGCACACACCGTTCGGTTGTCGTGCGCCACCTAGACGCACGCTTTGCACCATCAAAGGGGCATTCGCGGCTGTTGCGCCATCCGGCCAGGGCAGAAGGGGGGTTCCGGCCGGTCGGGACGGCGGCCCGGTTCGTGCCGCGCGGGCACCGCCGCCGTCAGGTCGCGGGAGTGTCCTGCTCCTCCGTCTTGACCCGCGGCAGCAGCAGTACGCCCCAGGTGACCATCACCGCGCCGATGCCCTCGGGGACGAGCCACCACCCCGTGCGCACCTCGTCGCCGTACACCAGCATCCCGAGAGCCACGCTGACCAGCGCCTCTCCCAGGGTCAGCGCGGGCTGGGAGGCCACCAGCGGGCCGGACTCCATCGCATTGGCCAGCAGGAAGAGCGCGCAGGCGCCCGCCACCACAAAGCCGTACGTCTGCCAGCAGGCCAAGAAGGCGCCGAAGCCGTGCTGTTCGAACGTCGTGGTGGAGAACTTCATCAGGGTCGCCGTCAGGGCGTAGCCGATCGCGGAGGCCGAACTGAACAGGGCCGCCCGCGCCATCCCCCGGGGCCGCGGCAGGGCGGCCAGCACGCAGGCCGTCATGACGCCCCCGGTCGTCACCAGGGTCAGCGCCCACACGGCCGGTGAGACCTCCGAGTGGCGTTCGTACGGAGAGGCGGCGGCCAGTGCGACACCGAGACCCACGGCGATCATCCCGGCCGCCGTCCAGCCGGCCGCCGGAAGGGGACGGCGGGAGACCATGCAGGCGATCAGGAGGGTGAAGGGCAGCTCGCTCACCAGGATGGGCTGTACGAGCGACATCGAGCCCAGGGTCAGCGCCAGCGCCTGGCACGCCGCGGCCACCACGATGACGGCGATGCCGCCGAGCCACGCCGCGCTGTGCACCAGGTGCGGGATCAGCCGGAAACTGAACGCGTCACCCGGGGGCACGCGCCGCGCGGCGATCCGCTGGAGCACCGTGCCGGTGGCGTTGCCGACCGCCGTGAGCACGGCGAACAGCACGGAGAGTACGGATGCCACGCGGCGCTTCCTCCGGTTCGCGGGAACTCAGGAGGTACGGCCGGCCGGCCGGTTCTCCGGGTGCTGCGGCGGTGCCGTCCCCGCCAGCGGTCCACTCGCCGCTCCCTGCGCCCGACCGCTGCCGGACACGAGGAGTTCGCGGGCCAGGAGGACGAACCACAGTCCCACCAGCAGCACATGCGCCCGTTGCGGCAGCCCGTGCCAGCCGGGACTGCCGATCAGCGGGCCGACGGTGCTGACGGCACAGACGAGCGCGCCGGCCAGCAGGAGCGGGCCCCAGCGGCGGATCAGCGGCGTCCGGGACGGCACCGACGCCGCCGCCACGCAGAACAGCACCATGGAGGCGAACAGGAAGAAGTGCACCAGCCCGCTGGTGACCGTGTGCCAGGGGTGAACGGCGCGGCAGCCCGGCTCCAGGGAGGGGGCGCAGCCCATGGGCAGCAGGACGTCGGCCAGCGAGGACGCCCCGAACCCGCACAGCGCCCACCAGCCGCCGCGGGCGGCCGCTCCCGGCAGCAGGTCACGGGCCAGCATGGCTCCCGCCATGACGAGTACGGCGCACGCGATCTCCATTCCGCCGAACAGGGCCCTGAAGGGCTGGTCGGCGGCGAAGAGTTCGCTGACGTACGAGTGCCGGGGGTCCAGGCCCGTCGGCAGGGGCAGCTCCAGCAGCCAGCCGTTGTAGAGGAGCGCCGCCCCGGCCAGCGCGGCCGCTGCCGCTCTGCGGCGTCCGTCGGCCGGCTGGCCGGGCTGCCCGGGCGCCGCGGGCCGTACGGACGGCGTCCGCCGGGCGGGCGTACTGCGAGTCAGGTGCATCGTGACGCTCCGAACCGGGCGGTCGTGGCGGCACGCGTCAGGTGGACGCTCGGATCGGTGAGCGTGGCCGCGGCGCCGCCACACGGAAGAGGCATGGTCATCGCCGCTGGTCTAGCGGGCTCAGCGCGCCCAGTCCAGGACCTGACGCCTGGTCTCACCCGTGTGGCCCCGCCGGGCGGCCGCGGCGTTGTGCCGGATCAGGGACTCCACCAAGCCCGGCCGGGTGTTCGGGAAGTCCATCGGCACCACGCCAAGACCCGTCCAGCCGCCGGCCTCCGCGCCGTCGAGGAAGCCGTGCACTCTCGGGTTGAGCCGGTCGGAGTTCCAGCGGGGCGGCAGCAGCGCCGACGTGCTGACGTAGTTCAGGAACAGCTTGCCGGGCTGCTGGGCGGCCTTGCGGAAGTGGGCCTCGATCTTGGGGTACTTGGCGCCCGGCTCGGCCATGTAGTCGTCCTGGATGTCGAAGAGCGCCGGGTCGCCGTACCGCACGCCGGGCAGTCCGCCGTTGTCGGCCAGCAGGACGACCCTGCCCCGCGCCTGTCCGAGCGTCGGCAGTCCCGCGTCGATCCGAAAGAGCGGCCGCCATCCCTTGCCGTCCAGGTAGAGGTCGAAGATCCGGCGGAACTCCGCGTCGGCGTTCTGCGAGTACTCCTGCTTGACGCGCATCAGGACCGTCTCCGAGGGGCGCTCGCGCAGGAAGTCCCGGCAGGCGATGAGCACGTCACCGAACATCAGGTTCTGGTAGTACGCGCCGTGGTGGATGGCGAACGAGTCCCCGGTGACCCGGCACCGCACGTCCAGGAAGCGGATGCCGCCGCGCAACTGGTCGGCGACGGAGGTGTTCTGGCACGCCACCCACGGCCCGCCGACGCGGGCGCCGGAGTCGTGGGTGCCGGGGACCGTCAGCCGCTGGATCGGGGTGGAGTCGCTCAGGCCCGCCATCCAGTCCTGTACGGACAGGGTCCGCGGCGCCGCGACGGCTCGCGTCGATCCGAGCAGGGCGGTCGCGGAGACCGCCGCCGCTCCGGTGAGGAAAGTGCGCCGGTCCACGCTCATGAGCCTGGTCTCCCTCGGTCGGCCAGCGATCGCCGACCGCCCGATCGGCCCGTGAATTATGACGTGCACAGGTCACATCTGCCAGAGTGCGGACACTCTCACAGCCGCCCCGGATCGGGGACACTGGAAAGAGGGCCGGACGCCGTCCGCCCCATCAACTCCCCTGCGAAAAGGTGCACATGACTGCCTGTGACCCACCCACACCCGCCGCGCGGCCGCTCGCGCTCGCGGCCACCGGCCTCGTCGCGACGGTCGCGCTCTACATGGCGTTCGTGGCCTTCGGCAACATCACGGACTTCGGCACGAACCAGGAGTTCGTCCGGCACGTCCTGGCGATGGACACCACGTTCAAGGACGAGGACCTGATGTGGCGTGCCGTCGAGTCGAGGACGGTGCAGGACATCGCGTACGTCGCCATCATCGCGTGGGAGACCGTGGCCGCGCTCGTGCTGATCGCGGCGAGCGTCCAGTGGGCCGCGGCCCTGCGCGGCGGCGCCTTCGCCCGGGCGAGGCGCACGGCGAGCCTCGGCCTGCTCATGGTGCTGCTGCTCTTCGGCGTGGGGTTCATCGCCGTCGGGGGCGAGTGGTTCGCCATGTGGCAGTCGGAGGACTGGAACGGGCTGGAGGCCGCCACCCGGAACTTCGTCGTGGCCGGGCTCGCCCTGGTGGTCGTCCATCTGCCGGCGGGGGAGGGCGGGCGGCGGGCGCCGGGGACAGCACGCGGTGAGGGCGGGACGGGATCTGTCGCGCCCTCACCGGATCGCCGCTGAGGTCAGGGCTGGGGCGGCCGGTCCTGGCCTGTGCCCTGGTCCCCGCCGAACTCGTTGCGCAGCCGCTCCTGACCGGTGTCGACCTGGCCGCTGTACTTGCCCTTGGTCCGGTCGTCGACGGCGTCACCCGCCTTGTCGATGCCCTTCCCGGCCTGGGACTCGTGGCCCTTCATCATCTGCTTGAGCTTGTCCATCATGGACATGAGCTAGCCTCCTAGCTGGTCGCCCCCACCCCTACAGGGTCCCCGCACCTCGCGCTGTCCGCATCCGCGCGCCCTGACGACCCGGCGAGGCCTGCGATGAGAAAGATCATTCTGATGATGTCGGTGTCCCTCGACGGCTTCTTCGAGGGCCCCGAGCGGCAGATCGACTGGCACCTGGTCGACGACGAACTGCACGGTTACTTCAACCGGAAGCTCAGCACCATGGGCGCCTTCCTGCACGGGCGGGTCACCTACGAGCTGATGGCGGACGTCTGGCCGACCGCCGACGCCGACCCCGCGAACGCCGGGCCTGTGGCGGAGTTCGCCGGCATCTGGCGGGACATGCCGAAGTTCGTGTTCTCCAGGACGCTGGAGCGGGCCGACTGGAACACCACCGTCGTGCGGGAGGTCGACCCGGACGAGATGAGGGCGCTCAAGGCGCGACCCGGCGGGGACATGGTGGTCGGCGGCGCCGACCTCGCCGCGTCGTTCATGCGCCACGACCTGATCGACGAGTTCCACCTCTGCGTCCATCCGGTGCTCATCGGGAAGGGCAGACCCCTGTTCCCCTCCGCGGACGCGCGGGTCGGTCTGCGGCTGGTGGAGACCCGGACGTTCGGCAACGGTGTACTCCTGGTCCGTTACGCCAAACGGTGAGCGAGGCCGTTCACCCCGCGTCCAGCCAGCCCCGCGCGCGCAGCCGCGCGACGAAGCGCTCGTACGACTCCTCCAGCGCCGCCCGCTCCCGCTCCACCGGCTCCACCGCCCGCCCGGACGCCGTCATGGCCGCCGCGCTCGCGGTCAGGTCCGGATGGAGGGTGCCGGCGGCGGCGAGCAGGGCCGCTCCGAACGCGGTCTCCGCCCGCTCGGCCACCCGCAGCGGCCGGCCCAGCACGGTGGCGCGGATCCGCGTCCACAACTCGCTGCGGCTGCCGCCGCCCGCCGCGTGCAGCGGTCCGCGCACCTCGACGCCCAGCGCCTGGACGCGCTCCAGGGCGAGCCGTTCCAGGAAGGCGACGCCCTCCAGCGCGGCCCGGTGCTCGTCGGCCTCGTCCTGCGGCACTCCGGCCACAAAGCCCCGGGCGTCGCCCGAGACGAAGGGGAACCGCTCGCCCTCGCGCCGCAGCGGATAGTTCAGGCACGACGCCGGACCCCGGGCGTCCGCCGCCGCGTCCAGGCCGGGCAGCCGGGCCGGGTCGACGGCCGCTAGCGCCTCGCCGCCGGTGTTCGACGCGCCGCCGGGAAGCCACCAGCCGTCGGGGTGGCGGTGGCTGTAGAGGGCTCCGGACGGATCGGTGACCAGCTCGCGGGTGACGCCCTTCAGCACGTACGTCGTGCCCAGTACGCCGACGAACTGGCCCGGTTCCACGGCCCCCGTGGCGATCTGGCCCGCGCAGCCGTCCGTCATGCCCAGCCGGACCCGGCAGCCGACGGGCAGGCCGGTCTCCGCCGCCGCCTCGGCCGAGACCGTCCCGGCCTCGGAGCCCGGCGCGCGCACGTCGGGCAGCAGACCGGGGGACACGCCGAACGCGTCGAAGACCTCGCCGGCCCACTCGCCCGCGCGTGGGTCGTACCCGGTCTTCAGGGCGTGGCTCCAGTCGGTGGCGACCGGGTGCCCGGTCAGCCTGCGGCCGAGGAGGTCCGGGGTGTGCAGCACGAACTGGCCGGGGAGCGCCCGGCGCGCGCACCAGACGAGCTTCCCGAGCGCGGCCGTCGGGCCGACGGCCAGGCCCAGCGCCCGCCAGCGCCGCGCGCCCAGCTCCTGCGCCTTGGCGTTGAGATCGGCGGCCCGCCGGTCGTCGTACATCAGCGCCGGGCCCACCGGCTCCCCGTCCGCGCTCGCCGGAACCAGGGTCCCGGAGGTGGCGCAGACGGCGACCGCCACCACCTCGGCGCCGCCGCCCGGCAGCGCCGCCGTGGCCTGCCGCAGGGCCGCGGCGGTGGCCGGCCACCACGCCCGGGCGTCCTGCTCGCTGTGCCCGCCCGCGCCGCGCACCGGCTGCGGGAGCGGCGCCCGGCCCTCGGCGAGGACCCGCCCGCCGGCGTCGGCGCACACCACGCGCACCGCGGCGGTGGCC
>NZ_VBVX01000200.1 GCF_005981925.1 Streptomyces albidochromogenes | reverse complement strand
ATTCAGATACTCAGAACTCTGCATGACCATATGCAGCGCTGCAAGGGTGTTCCTTGCAGCGCTGCATATGGTCATGCAGAGTTCTGAGTATCTGAATAGGTCCGCAGCTCCACAGCTCCACAGCTCCACAGCTCCGCAGGTACACCGCACACCCGCACCGCCAAGATCGGACTCACAGGGGGATGGCATGAGCGACAGCCCTGCCGCACGACTGCAGCAGCTCTTCGACGGGCACCGGCTCACGCCGACCCAGCGGCGTATCGCGCACTGCATGGTGCGCAAGGCCGCCGACGTGCCCTTTCTGTCGAGTGTCGAGCTGGCCGACCTGGCCGGCGTCAGCCAGCCCTCCGTCACGCGCTTCGCCGTCGCGCTCGGCTTCGACGGGTACCCCGCCCTGCGCAAGCACCTGCGCGAGGTCGCCCCCACCGAGCCCTCGCGCGGCGCGGACGAGTACAACGAGTACCAGCAGGCGGTCCAGGCCGAGATCGAGAACCTCAAGCACCTCTCCGAGCTGCTCGCCGACCCCCGCCCCGTCGAGGAGGCGGGCCGCGTCCTCGCCGGCTCGCTGCCGCTGCCCGTGCTCGGGCTGCGGGCCGCGTCCTCGCAGGCGCGTGGGTTCGCGTACTTCGCGGCGAAGGTCCATCCCGACGTGCGCCTGCTCGACGAGAGCGGCTCGATGCTCGCCGACCGTATCGACGGCGCCCGCCGGGCCGGCGCCACCGCGCTGCTGTGCTTCGCGCTTCCGCGTCATCCGCGCGAGGTCGTGGACGCGCTGGCGTATGCGCGCGAGCAGGGCCTGAAGGTGGTGACCGTCGCCGACTCCGCCTTCGCCCCGGTGGCGGGCCACAGCGACCTGCTGATCCCGGCGGCGGTCGGCACGGGCCTGGCCTTCGACACGGCGTGCGCGCCGATGCTGCTGGGGCGGGTGCTGCTGGAGGCGATGTGCGACGGCCTGCCGGACGCGCAGGCGCGCCTGGAGGAGTTCGACGCGAAGGCGGCGGCGCGGGGGCTGTTCGTCGACTAGCCGGGAGGCCGCCCGCGCTCACCCGCGCGTTCTCGGCGGTTTTTCAGGCGGCGCTCAGAATCCGGCGTTACCCTCCCCGACTGGAAACAGTCGAAGCCGGCAGGGAAGGGGCGGTCGTGGCGCGCGGAGAGCAGGCGCAGGCGTTGGCGCGGGTGGCGGTGGTCGTACGGGCAGGGGCGGCCCCGCTGTGGTGGCTCGGGTTGCTGGCCGCCGGGATCGGAGCTCTCGTACCCGGCCTCACCGGACGCAGGGTCGGTCTCCTCGCGGGCGCAGCGCTGTTCGTGGTGGCGGCCGCCGTCACCGCGCTGGCGCGCAGGGGCCGTTACGCCGCTCTCGCCGCGACCGCTGCCCGGGCCGGCCGCCGGGACTTCCTCCAGGTCCGCTCCGTGACGGCCCGCACCTGGCGCCGGGGCCGCCGCTGGTGGCTGGCGGCCGCGTTCCTCGCTGCCGCGGGCAGCGCCTTCGCCGTGCCGGGCGCGGGCGGGCTGCTGATGGCCGGCGCCGGCGCCGGGCTGTGGCTGAAGGCTGTGTGGCTCGGGGCCCGGGAGCGCCGCGACGAAGCCCTGCTGTGGGTACGTACCGACTGGCTCGGCGGCGGGCCCGCGGGGCGGCGTGTGGCGGCGTACCGGACCACCGGGATCGCGGCGGGCGACGCCGCGCCGGGCGGCGCGAGGCGTCGCCCGGCGGCAGCGGCGGTGGTCACAGGTCGAGTTCGGCCTCGATCTTCTTGAGCTGGTGGCGGGCCATCGCGAGGTTGGCCCGCGCCTTGTCCAGCGCCAGGTAGAGGAACAGGCCGTTGGTGCCGCGTGCCTTGAGGAGCCTGATGAGGTGGTACTGGCCGCCGAGGGTGATCAGGATGTCCTCGATCTCGTCCTTGAGGCCCAGGTGTTCCATGGTGCGCACCTTGGCGCGCACCACGTCGGTGTTGCCCGCGGCGGCCACGGTGAGGTCGAGGTCCTTGCCGCCGCCGAGGGTGCCGAGGGCCATGCCGCTGGTGTAGTCGACCAGGGCGACACCGAGGGTTCCCTCGATGCTGGTCATCGCTTCCTTGAGCGTGGTTTCGGTGTTGGCCATGGGGGTCGCACTTCCTTTTCGTCGGATGGTGGTTCGGGTTGCTGTCGTGCGTTTGGCTGTGGTCATGCGTTCTCCCGGGCGCTGTCGACCAGGGCGCCGATGCGGACGCCTGCCCGGCGGGCCTCCAGGTGGAGCCGGCCCACGTTGATGCGCGGCTCGGCGAGGAGGGTGAGTACGGCGGACGAGCCCGCCGCGTAGGTGGCCACGTAGCCGTCTTCGCCGCGCACGAGCAGTTCGCGGAAGGCGCCCTGGCCCGTCGCGTCCGTCAGCCGCACCGCGACGCCGAGCGCCGCCGCGGTGAGCGCGGCGATCCCCTCGGCCTCCACGGTCGTCGTGTCCTGGGCCAGTACGAGGCCGTCGACACTGGCCGCGAGCGCTCCGGTCAGCTGGGGCACCCTGGCTTTCAACTGGCGCAGCTCGTCGAGCAGTTCGGCTTCGGCCGCCATCAGCTTTCTCCTTTCCGCGCGGTGTCGCAGGACGCGCCTCATGAGGTGGTGGGGAGGGCCGCGCCGACGGTCCGGTACGTCACAGGCTTGCCTCCAGGGCGTCGCGGAGCCGGCGCAACAGGGCGGTGTCCGGGTCGTCGGCGACCTGCGCGACCCAGGCGGGGACGGGGGGCGGGGCAGTCGGCGCGTCCCGGGGCGTGGCGACCGTGCCGGCCGCCGCGAGCCTTCGTACGTCGATCAGCGTGTGGAACGCGGGCCGGCCCAGGGCCCGGGCGATGTCCCCTGGGGTCCGCTCGCCGTCGGCGAGGTCGAGTACGGCGCGCTGCCTGGGGGTGACGGGCTGCCCCGACGGCGTGCTGCGGCGTACGACGGGCGCGGTGTCGGTGTCGGGGTACGGCCAGAGCTCGTCCAGCAGCCGTCTGCGCCGCTGTGACTCGCGCTCGACGACGGCGGCGGAGACCGGTCGGATGCGGCCCAGCCAGTGGGCCGCCCCGTACCGGAAGCGGGTCGGGCCGCTGCCGGGGGCGAGTGCGAAGAACGCGGCGTCGAACAGCGCGCTCAGGTGGCACAGCTCCAGCTCCCCGTCGGCCAGTCGCCCGCTGTCGACCAGGAAGCGTCCGACCCGCCCCCGGGTGCCGGCCCGGTCGACGGCCTCCTGCCACTCCTCGGCGGGCAGCCGCCCGGCCGAGGTCAGCAGTACGTCGAGACCGGGCGAGGCGGGGCTCTCGGCGTGCACGACCTGGCCGTCGACGAGGTAGAGGGTCCCGTGGTCGCGCAGCAGGGCGCCGGTGGCGCGCTCGGCGGCGAGCCGGACGAGCATCGGGGACACGGTGGTGCTCATGCCAGGACCAGCTGCTCGGCGAGGCTGCTCAGGCGTATGCGGGCGAGCGCCAGGTTGCCGTCCTCGCGGTCGAGCCACAGATGCAGGAAGACGCTGCTGTCGAACGCGGTCTCGACGAAGCGCAGCAGGTGGTAGCCGCTGGGCGTGGTGATGATGACGTCCTCGACCGGAAGTCCGTTGGGGGAGAAGGCCCGCTGCTCGGCGGCCATCCGGGCCAGCTCCGCGGTCTCCGCCGCGGTGGCCTCGTGGTCGCCGTTCGGCGAGTCCCCGACCGTGCCGAGCGCGAGTCCGCTCGTCCAGTCCACCAGGGAGGCCCCGAGGGCGCCGGGCACGACCATCGCGGCGAGCAGACATTCGTCGATTCCGGGCATGCGGAACCCCCCTCCCGGCGTGGCACACGGATGCGGACTGCCGGACACGCGTTCTGCGGCAGTGACGAGGAGGTTACGTAAAGAGAGGGGCGCGGGCAGGTGGTTCCGGCACTTTCCACGTGCACATGCCAGCTAGCTTTCGTTCTTCGTCTTCATTGCTGGCTTATTGATCGCCCATGGATCGATTCTGATCGAAAGAGGGCGCCTGTACGGAGGTGCGCGTCCGCCGACTCCCGCCGCCGTACGCCGTCAGGCGCCCTCGCGCTCCACGGCGGCCGCGACGTCGGCGAGGTCCTTGGCGATCGCCTTGGCCACCGCCCGCGCCCCCAGGCCGCCCAGCACCCGGGTCAGCAGTCCCTTGGCGCCGGCCGGCGGAACGGCGGAGAACGTCATCCGGACCGTCGTCGTGCCGGGCCCCTCGGCGCGCAGCACGAACTCCGACACGTAGTGCGCGCCGTGCGAATCCGCCTCCACCACATAGCGTGCCGGCGGTTCGCTCGCCGTCACGCGCATCTCCTCGGTGGCCTGTCTGCCGAGCATCCGGCGGGTCTCCCGCCACCGGGTGCCCACCCCGAAGGCGCCCGTCGGCGAGCGCTCCAGGATCTCGACCTCCTCCACGCCGCCGATCACGCCCGGCATGCCCTCCAGGTCGGTCAGGGCGCGCCAGACCCGGTCCGGGCCCGCCGCGATCCGCCGTTCGACGACCACGCTCCTGTGTGCCATGGATCCATGGAAGCAGCCGGGTGTGACAACCGCCCCCGGAGGCGGGCGGGACGACGGGCGCACCCGCGCCCGCAGGAGCGCACCGGCGCCTACAGGAGCGCGTCCGGGTGCGCCCCGCCCGACTCGGTGACGATCTCGGCGAGGGTCTGCGGCGGCCGTACGACGCTGAAGCGGACCCCGTCGGGGCCGGTGGCGAAGCCGTGGATCCCCGCCCTGACCAGGCTGTTGTACGCGTAGTGCGCGGCCATGGCGTACGCGCCGGTGTCCAGCACCGCCACGTGGTCGCCCTGGGCGAGGAGGGGCAGCAGCCGGTTCTCGGCCAGCAGGTCGCCCGCGAAGCACGCGGGGCCCGCGACGTCCTGTGCGACCGGCGGGCCCGGCTTGGGCAGGCCCTTCGCGTCGTACGCCGCGAGCCGCAGCGGCCAGGACTCCGGGACGTACACCGTGCGCGTCGCGATCTGCACGCCCGCGTGGGTGACGGCGATCGGCCGGTCGCCCGAGGTCTTCGCGTACTCCACCCGGGTGAGGACGGTGCCGTGCTTGGCGAGCAGCGAGCGGCCGAACTCGGTGACCAGGCCGTAGCGCCCGTCGAGCAGGCCGGGGACCTCCTGCTTGAGGAGGCGGGCGTAGTCCCCGTACGTCGGGCTCTGGGCGTCGGAGGTGAAGTCGACCGGGAGGCCGCCGCCGATGTCGACGGTGTCGACCTGCCGCCGGCCCGCCGCCGCGTTGATCTCCTCGGCGAGTTCGTACGCCGCCGCCACGCCCCGGGCCATCAGCTCCAGCGGAAGGCCCTGCGACCCGGAGTGCGTGTGCAGCCGGGTCAGCCACGGCCGGTCCAGGAAGGCGCGTACGACCCAGTCCCGCGCGCCGGGATCGCGCAGCGCCACGCCGAACTTCGAGGTGGCGGTCGCGGTGGACAGGGCGCCGATGGCCCCGGCGCCGATCTGCGGGTTGACGCGCAGGCCGACGGGGGAGGCGGGAACCGACGGTCCCACGAGCGCGTCGATGCGCGCCAGCTCCTGCGGGTTGTCGGCGTTGACCGCGATGCCCAGCGCGAGGGCTTCGCGCAGTTCGGCGGGGGTCTTCGCGGGGGAGTCGAGGACGGTGTGCGCCGGGGGAATGCCGGCCGCCCGGGCCAGGGCCAGCTCACCGGGACTGGCGACCTCGGCGCCGACGCCGTGCGCGTACAGCAGCCGCAGGACCGGGACCAGCGGCGTCGCCTTGACGGCGAAGGCGTGCAGGACCGGGGTCCCGGGCGGGGTGACCTCGTTGAACGCGGCGCGCAAAGCGGCGGCCGAGGCGCGGATGCCGACCGTGTCGAGGAGGCCGGCCACGGGGGCCTCGGGGCCGACCAGGCCCCGCTCCACGGCGGCCCGCACCGCCTGCTCGCGGCGCTCGGGTGCGGGGATGTCCGCTCCCGGGTCCACCGGCGGGATCACGCTCGTGTCCGGGCTGAGGTCCGAAGGCATGTCTTCCAGCCAACCACCGGCTCGGACGGCGCGCAGGAGCCCGCACGTATTGACTAGCTCTATTCATCTCGCCAGGATGTGAATAGACGCCAATGCAGTCACTCGCGAGGAGGCACACCATGTCAGGACCCCGCCCCGTACGGGCACCGCGCGGTACGGAGCTGAGCGCCCTGGGATGGCAGCAGGAGGCCGCCCTGCGCATGCTCCAGAACAACCTCGACCCGGAGGTCGCCGAGCACCCCGACAAGCTCGTCGTCTACGGCGGCACCGGCAAGGCCGCGCGGGACTGGCGCTCGTTCGACGCCATGGTGCGCACCCTGAAGACCCTGAAGCAGGACGAGACGATGCTCGTCCAGTCCGGGCGTCCGGTCGGCGTCATGCAGACCCACGAGTGGGCCCCGCGCGTCCTCATCGCCAACTCCAACCTGGTCGGCGACTGGGCGAACTGGGAGGAGTTCCGCCGCCTGGAGGCGCTCGGCCTGACCATGTACGGCCAGATGACCGCCGGGTCGTGGATCTACATCGGCACCCAGGGCATCCTCCAGGGCACGTACGAGACCTTCGCGGCCGTCGCGGCGAAGAAGTTCGGCGGCACCCTCGCGGGCACCATCACCCTCACCGCCGGCCTCGGCGGCATGGGCGGCGCCCAGCCCCTGGCCGTGACCATGAACGACGGCGTCGCGATCTGCATCGACGTGGACCCGCGCGCCATCGAGCGCCGCATCGAGCACCGCTACCTCGACGTGAAGGCCGACAGCCTGGAGCACGCCCTCCAGCTCGCCGTCGAGGCCCGCGACGCCCGCAGGCCGCTGTCCATCGGCCTCCTCGGCAACGCGGCGGAGCTGCTGCCGCGCATGCTCGCCGAGGGCGCGCCCATCGACATCGTCACCGACCAGACGAGCGCCCACGACCCGCTCGCGTACCTGCCCGTCGGCGTCGACTTCGACGACATGGCGTCGTACGCCGCCGAGAAGCCCGCCGACTTCACGCTGCGCGCCCGCGAGTCCATGGCCAAGCACGTCGAGGCGATGGTCGGCTTCATGGACGCCGGCGCCGAGGTCTTCGACTACGGCAACTCGATCCGAGGCGAGGCCCAGCTGGCCGGCTACCCGCGCGCCTTCGACTTCCCCGGCTTCGTCCCGGCGTACATCCGCCCGCTGTTCTGCGAGGGCAAGGGCCCGTTCCGCTGGGCGGCGCTCTCCGGCGAGGCGTCCGACATCCACAAGACGGACCGCGAGCTGCTGAAGCTCTTCCCGGAGAACGAGTCGCTGCACCGCTGGATCAAGATGGCCGGCGAGCGCGTCCACTTCCAGGGCCTGCCGGCCCGGATCTGCTGGCTGGGCCAGGGCGAGCGGGACAAGGCGGGAGCCCTGTTCAACGACATGGTCGCCGACGGCACCCTCGCCGCCCCCCTCGCGATCGGCCGCGACCACCTCGACTGCGGCTCCGTCGCCTCGCCGTACCGCGAGACCGAGGCCATGCTCGACGGCTCCGACGCGATCGCCGACTGGCCGCTGCTCAACGCCATGGTCAACGTCGCCTCGGGCGCCTCGTGGGTCTCCATCCACCACGGCGGCGGTGTCGGCATGGGCCGCTCGATCCACGCGGGCCAGGTCTCGGTGGCGGACGGCACGAAGCTCGCCGGCGAGAAGATCCGCCGCGTACTGACGAACGACCCCGGCATGGGCGTCATCCGCCACGTGGACGCGGGCTACGACATCGCGGAGAAGACCGCGGACGAGCAGGGCGTGCGCGTCCCCATGCGGGAGGGCGAGTGACTCCCGCCGTGTCCACCGACGGGCCGCCGCACACGTCCACCTCGTTCCACGAGATGTGGGCCGACCTGAAGCCGATCGGGCGCGACGCCGAATCCGGCGGCTACCGCCGCTACGCCTGGACCCGGGCCGACCAGGACTGCCGCGCCTGGTTCAAGGCCCAGGCCGAGTCCCGCGGCCTGACGTACGAACTGGACCGCAACGGAAACCAGTGGGCCTGGCAGGGCGACCCGCTGGCCGGGGACGCGGTCGTCACCGGCTCCCACCTCGACTCGGTGCCGCTCGGCGGGGCGTTCGACGGCCCGCTCGGCGTCGTGTCCTCCTTCGCCGCGCTCGACGAACTCCGCCACAGGAGAGTGGAGTTCGCCAGACCGCTGGCCATCACCAACTTCGGTGACGAGGAGGGCGCCCGGTTCGGCCTGGCCTGCGTCGGCTCGCGCCTGGCGGCCGGGCAGCTGACCGCCGCCAAGGCCCACGAGCTGCGCGACGCGGACGGCGTCAGCCTCCCCCGGGCCATGGAGGCGGCGGGCTACGACCCGTCCGCCATCGGCCCGGACCCCGAGCGCCTGGCCCGTATCGGCGCCTTCGTGGAGCTGCACGTGGAACAGGGCCGCGCGCTGGACGTCACCGGCGACCCCGTCGGCATCGCGTCCGCCATCTGGCCGCACGGCCGCTGGCGCTTCGACTTCCACGGCGAGGCGAACCACGCCGGCACCACCCGCCTGGACGACCGCCGCGACCCGATGCTGACGTACGCCGAGACGGTCGTCGCGGCCCGCCGCGAGGCGCGGCTCGCCGGGGCCCTCGCGACGTTCGCGAAGGTCTCCGTCGAACCGAACGGCGTCAACGCGATCCCCTCCCTGGTACGCGGCTGGCTCGACTCGCGCGCCGCCGACCAGGAGACTCTCGACCGGGTCATCGCCGGGATCGAGCAGGCCGCGCGTGAGAACGCCGCGCGCCACGGCATCGACCTGAACATCACGCGGGAGTCGTTCACCCCGGTGGTCGAGTTCGAGCACGCCCTGCGCGACGAACTCGCGAAGCTCCTGCGTGAGGATCACGGCGACGTCCCCGTCCTCGGCACCGGCGCGGGACACGACGCGGGTATTTTGTCCGCTTCGGTTCCGACCGCCATGCTGTTCGTACGGAACCCCACGGGTATCTCGCACTCTCCGGCCGAGTACGCCGCCGAGGACGACTGCGTCGCGGGGGTCATCGCACTCGCCGACGTACTGGAGGGGCTCGCGTGCACGTGACCTACTGGCTGGAGCACGCCTGGCTCGACACCTTCGTCGAGCCAGGCGTGGCCCTGGACGTGACGGATGGCCGGATCACCGCGGTCCGCAAGGACGTCACGGCCCCGCCGCCGGGCGCGGAGGTCCTGCGGGGCCTGACCCTCCCCGGCCTCGCCAACGCCCACTCGCACGCGTTCCACCGGGCGCTGCGCTCCACGGTGCAGGTCGGCTCGGGGACGTTCTGGACCTGGCGGGAGGTCATGTACGGCGTGGCCTCCCGCCTGACGCCGGACACCTACTTCGACCTGGCCAGGGCCGTGTACGCGGAGATGGCGCTGGCCGGGGTCAGCGCGGTGGGCGAGTTCCACTACCTGCACCACGCGCCCGGCGGCACCCCCTACGCCGACCCCAACACCATGGGCGAGGCCCTGATCGCGGCCGCCGCCGACGCCGGCATCCGCATCACGCTGCTGGACACGGCGTACCTCGCCTCGGGCTTCGGTACGCCGCCCACCCGCCACCAGCAGCGCTTCTCCGACGGCACGGCCGACGCGTGGGCGGAGCGGGCGTCGTTGCTGAAGGACAGCGACCACGCCCGCATCGGTGCGGCCATCCATTCGGTACGGGCGGTACCGGCGGACCAGCTCGCGACGGTGGCGGCCTGGGCGCAGACGCGCATGGCGCCGCTGCACGTGCACCTGTCGGAGCAGACGGCCGAGAACGACGCCTGCCTGGCGACGCACGGCTGTACGCCGACGCGCCTGCTGGCGGACCACGGCGTCCTCGGGCCGCGCACCACCGGCGTCCACAACACCCACCTCACCGACGAGGACATCGCCCTCCTCGGCGGCACGTCGACCGGCACCTGCATGTGCCCGACGACGGAACGGGACCTGGCGGACGGCATCGGTCCGGCGACCCGCCTCCAGAAGGCCGGCTCCACGCTCTCGCTCGGCAGCGACAGCCACGCGGTGATCGACCTCCTGGAGGAGGCGCGGGCGATGGAGCTGAACGAACGCCTGCGCTCGCGCACGCGCGGCCACTGGACGGCGGCGTCCCTGCTCCGCGCGGCGTCGGCCGACGGGCACGAGGCCCTGGGCTGGCGCGACGCGGGCAGGATCGAGGCCGGGGCGCCCGCCGACCTCACGACCATCGCGCTGGACTCGGTCCGGACGGCGGGGCCGCTGCCCCGGCTGGGGGCGGAGACGGCGGTGTTCGCGGCCTCCGCGTGCGACGTGCGGCACACGATCGTCGCGGGCCGCCACATCGTCCGCGACGGCGTCCACACCTTGATCCCGGACGTCCCCGGGGCCATGGCCGAGGCGATCACAGCCGTCTACAAGTAGCAGGGGGCGGGCGGCGCCTTTCCCCGCGCCCGCGCACACGTACGCAACCGGGAGAGGACCCAGTGAGCAGCAGCAACACCACCACCCTCGTCACCAACATCGGCAGCCTCGTCACCAACGACCCGGCCCACGCCGCGAGCCCCACGGACAACCTCGGGCTGATCCACGACGCCGCCGTCCTGATCGACGGCGACCGGATCGCCTGGACCGGCCGGGCCGCCGACGCGCCCCCCGCCGACACCGCGTACGACGCCCGGGGCCGGGCGGCGATCCCCGGCTTCGTCGACTCGCACTCCCACCTCGTCTTCGCCGGCGACCGCACCCAGGAGTTCAACGCCCGCATGTCGGGCCGCGCCTACTCCGCGGGCGGCATCCGCACCACCGTCGCCGCCACCCGGGCCGCGACGGACGAGGAACTGGAGGCGAATGTCACGCACTACCTCCGGGAGGCCCTGCGCCAGGGCACGACCACCTTCGAGACCAAGTCGGGCTACGGCCTGACCACCCACGACGAGGCACGCGCCCTGCGCATCGCCTCGCGCCACACCGACGAGGTCACCTACCTCGGCGCGCACATCGTGTCGCCCGACTACGCCGACGACCCCGCCGCGTACGTCGCGCTCGTCACCGGCGAGATGCTCGACGCGTGCGCTCCCCACGCCCGCTGGATCGACGTCTTCTGCGAGAAGGGCGCCTTCGACGGCGACCAGGCCCGCGCGATCCTCACCGCCGGCAAGGCCAAGGGGCTGCACCCCCGCATCCACGCCAACCAGCTCAGCCACGGCCCCGGCGTCCAGCTCGCCGCCGAGCTCGACGCGGCCAGCGCGGACCACTGCACGCACCTCACGGACGCCGATGTGGACGCGCTCGCGAACAGCCGTACCGTCGCCACGCTCCTGCCCGGCGCGGAGTTCTCGACGCGCGCCGACTGGCCGGACGCCCGCAGGCTCCTGGACGCGGGCGCGACCGTCGCGCTGTCCACGGACTGCAATCCGGGCTCGTCCTTCACGAGTTCGATGCCGTTCTGCATCGCTCTCGCCGTACGCGACATGGGAATGACCCCGGACGAGGCCCTCTGGTCGGCCACGGCGGGCGGCGCGGCGGCCCTGCGCCGCACGGACGTCGGCCGCCTCACCCCCGGTGCCCGCGCCGACCTGGTCCTCCTGGACGCCCCCTCCCACGTCCACCTGGCCTACCGCCCCGGGGTCCCCCTCGTCTCGGAGGTCTGGCGCGGGGGTGTGCGTACGACGGGGCACGCCGGGTAGGGGACATGATGTGGAGGAGGGCCTGCCCCGGATAGCGCCTGGGGCAGACCCTCACTCACACTCCTCACACTCTTCACAGAGCGGCGAGGTGTTACTCCTCCACCGTCAGGCCCTTGCGCAGCTTGCCCAGCGTGCGCGACAGGAGACGGGAGACGTGCATCTGCGAGATGCCGAGCTCTTCGCCGATCTCCGACTGCGTCATGTTGGCGACGAAGCGCAGGGAGAGGATCTGCCGGTCCCGCGCGGTGAGTTCGGCGATCAGCGGCTTGAGCGACTCGACGTACTCGATGCCTTCGAGGCCGTGGTCCTCGTAACCGATCCGGTCGGCCAGCGCGCCCTCGGAGTCGTCGTCCTCGGGCTGGGCGTCGAGCGAGCTCGCGGTGTACGCGTTGCTCGCGGCCATGCCCTCGACGACCTCTTCGTTGGTGAGGTCGAGGCGCTGCGCGAGTTCGCCCACGGTCGGGGCGCGGTCGAGCTGCTGGGCGAGCTCGTCGCCGGCCTTCGCGAGGTCCAGGCGCAGTTCCTGGAGGCGGCGCGGAACGCGGACCGACCAGGACGTGTCACGGAAGAAGCGCTTGATCTCGCCGACGATCGTCGGCATCGCGAAGGTGGGGAACTCGACGCCTCTGCTGAGCTCGAAGCGGTCGATCGCCTTGATCAGGCCGATGGTGCCGACCTGGATGATGTCCTCCATCGGTTCGCTGCGGGAGCGGAACCGGGAGGCGGCGAACTTGACCAGGGCCAGGTTCAGTTCGACGAGCGTGTTGCGTACGTACGCGTACTCGTGCGTTCCCTCTTCGAGGTTCTCGAGGCGTCCGAAGAGCGTCTTCGACAGCGCCCTGGCGTCCAGCGGCGCCACCTCGTCGTACGGCGGGATCTCGGGGAGGCCCTCAAGGCCTTCGAACCCGGCGGGTGCGGACTCGATCTGCTCGGGCGGGGCG